>JBGVLO010000063.1:0-28167 GCA_045124315.1 Lachnospiraceae bacterium | reverse complement strand
TAAGAGCTATGCAATTGGTAGAAAGAATTCGCTATTCCATACATCTGTAGATGGAGCTGTAGCAAGCAGTATCATATACAGTCTAGTAGAGACTGCAAAAGCCAATGATCTAAATGTGTATCAATATCTCTATACATTATTATTGTACATGCCGGGCTGTTTAAAAGGTGGGTCCGAAGGTATTGAACAACTGATGCCATGGAGTGATTTTATCAAAGAACGATGCACTGGATTGATTGACGTTGAAAATATATCAGCGGATAAGCTTGAGGGCTTACCACATAAATAAAACATAAGCGATGAATTATACAATACGCTGTGTTATTCATCGCTTACAAAGAAAAACACCGTGAAAATCTTTGCCAGCACAAAGATTACGGTGTTTTTTCAATCTATAGAATATTTCGTTTTAATCGATTTCTATGTAGTAGCGTTTTGCATTCGTAGGATCAATATAGACTGTGATCGTGCTTCCAATGGGGTGCTTTGTGGCAAGATCTTTTGCAAAAGATGATCCGCTTTGGAAGGTTATACATGGGCTCAGAGAAGGATCCGTATTTTCACAGATCAGGTAATTGGCAGGTCTACCATTGAGTTTGTAATTTTCGTTCACTGCAATTTCCTTAATGATGCAAGGGATAGGAATGCCTGTCTCTTTTAGTTTTGCCAAGCGAAAACTTAGTATATACAATACAAAAAAGATTCCGCTAATACCGAAAAAGACAAAAGCAAATCCGCCAGTTGCAATAAGAGTAAATATATGTTCCTGTCGAACGCGTATATCCGTTGGATTTTCAGGATCATAGTAGAGTACAAGGGAATCTCCTTCACGCATAGAGGAAGAATAATAACCAAGTGTAACACCACGGTAGGATCCTGTATCAGTCTTGTAGTCTACATAGACAGTGTGTGTGTGTTTCACCTTTTGTTTTGCTCCTATTGTTTTACTAGTTCGTTTAATTTCACTAATAACACCAGTTGTACAACGGGCTGTGTCAAAGAAGTTTGTGTAGTTTTTATTTAGGAAAAGCATAAGGACTAAAAGAGCGATTCCTATTGCTGCGGTAATACAACCGGCTAATAATTTTATTTTTTTCATTTTTTCTCCTTTTTTCTGAAGTGATTATTTTTTATATACCATAATCTTATCGAAGATTTCTGTGTCTTCGTAAGTGAACAATACAAATGTTCCATCTTCAAATGCAATGTAAGACGCCTTTCCGTCCTCGTTATCAGCTGTGTAATAAATGTTTCCGTTCACATCCTTATGTTTGTGATTTAAAGCAACGATTCGTTCGCAGAAATCCGCATATTTTTGGTTGGTTGTGCTATCAAAACAACTGATTCCACAGGTTGTAGTATCCTCTCCATAAACAGCCATGGTTTCGTTTGTATTTCCTACAACCATGTTTACTTCTGACTTACCTGTATATGCAACCGTGATTGTTCCTACAGAATATTCCTGGCAGCCCTCAGGGATTTCATCCTGTTCTACATCGTCGTCTCCAACAGACTCATTATCTGCCGTGGTATCCTCATTTGCACCGGAGGCAGCCATTTCATCTTCTGACAGTTCCACACCTTCTTCTATGGTATCCTGCTCTGTATCGTTGTCATTCTGTACTTTTTCGGCGTCTTGTTCCTTTTCTTTTTCGTTGTCCTGCTGGTTTTCCTGAGCGGTTTCTTTGTCGCCAATACTTACTGTGATTCCGCTACATCCGGTAATGGTAAGACAAGTAGTTAGTACTAAGGCTCCGGCTAATGTTGTTAAAATTTTCTTTCTCATGTGAAATCCTCCTTGGTCAGTTATATTTTTCGAATTGCAACCTCTGAACAGCTACGATTTTTCTTATCGGAAACTAATATAGCAACTCTTTTTGTATTTTTTTTGTCGTTTTCGTAGTATAATACAGATAGAAAAAGTTTGGAGAAAATTGTAAAATGTGATTTCTTGTATATTGATAAAAATTGCAAAGTATTGTCCGTTCCATTTGAAAATGCTGGTTTTATGCGGATGTTACGAAGCGTGTCATGGATGTGACATTGCGTTTCTATGGATTTTTTTCTGTTTTTGTTACATTGAATTTAGCTGGATGAAGATTTTTCCGAAGAAATAAATCCCTTCGTAAAAGTTCAATGCTTAAGTAAATGACATTGCCTGTGAACTGTAACAATTATTTGGTTTTAGAACAGATTAGGGTGTCATAAGAAAAGTCACCAGGAGGTATTGGTATGGAATTTCATGAAAAACTTCAGGAGTTAAGAAAAAGCCGGGGGCTTACGCAGGAGGAATTAGCGGGAGCATTGTTTGTGTCCAGAACGGCGATTTCAAAATGGGAATCCGGGAGAGGATATCCTAGTATTGATTCATTAAAAGAAATATCGAATTATTTTTCAGTATCCATTGATGATCTGTTATCGGGAGAAAGACTCATCTCCATTGCAGAAAAAGAAAACAAATCAAATCTTCGAAATATGTGTAATTTGCTGTTTGGAATTGTAGATGTATTATCTTTTTTGTTAATTATCTTACCGCTTTATCCAAATCCGATCAATGGGTATATTTATTCCGTAAATCTGTTTGCATATACCCAATCATCCTATAGTATTCGTATGGTTTATTGGTGCATGTTTCTTTCGTTGATTGTGATTGGAGCCGCAAAAATTTTACTGACGCAATTCAAAATAGAAAAGGGACAGAAGATGGTAACCATCATTTCTCTGATACTTAGTATTCTGGCCGTTTTATTCTTAGCGATGTCAAGAGAGCCGTATGCTGTAACGATTGTGTTTTTGTTATTGATCCTCAAAGGGATGCTTCTTTTCCGAGAAAATGGGCGTTGACACGGATAGTGTCAACGTCCATTTTCGTGGTGTGACGACGCGTTTCTTGTGTTTTGACACTTGGCAGGTGATACTAGAGCCGTGGTCGATGAAAAAAGTTATGGTTTACGTATGCGTGAACTGAAACAAAAAATAGACCAGGAAAGGAAAGAATTTTTATGGAATATGTGATGGAAACACAAAACCTTACCAAGCAATATCAGACTACAACAGTAGTGGATCATGTAAATCTGCATGTACCAAAAGGCAAGATTTACGGATTGCTGGGAAGAAATGGTGCAGGAAAAACTACAATTATGAAAATGATGCTTCAGCTTGTTCGGCCAACAGAGGGAAATATTTTGATGTTTGGTACAGGATATCAGAAGCGGGTGCATGACACCTATCAAAGAATTGGCTCTATGATAGAGACCCCTGGATTTTATATGAATCTGACAGGTCAGGAAAATCTGGAAATCCTGGCAAGAGTTCGAAAGAAACTTTCAAAAGACGCAGTAAAAAATGCGCTTGCTATTGTAGGTCTTGATCAAGAGAAAAAGAAACCATTTTCCGATTATTCGTTGGGAATGAAGCAGAGACTTGGCATCGCTGCAGCTATTATGCATGAACCGGAATTATTAATATTGGATGAACCGATCAATGGTCTTGACCCTATAGGAATAGGGGAAATCCGTGAGTTTTTGTGTGAACTTAGCCGTACGAAAGGGACAACTATTTTTATATCAAGCCATGTTTTGAATGAGATTGAGCAGATTGCAGATCGGATCGGTGTGATCAATCAGGGAAAGCTGGTAGAAGAAGTGAATATGGAGGAACTCCATAAGAAAAAACGAAAATATGTGACATTTACTGTGTCAGACAGTAAAAAAGCCTCTCTGTTACTGGAACAGCAATGTGGGATTCAGGATTATGAAATGGAATCACATATGCTTAAGGTGTATGACCCTGCTTTTAATGTAGGAGGGTTTAATCAAACATTGGTAGAAAATGAATTGACAGTAACAGGGATCAACATGTGTGAAGAAAACCTTGAGGATTATTTTTCAGAATTAATAGGAGGTGGAGGGATTGCTTAACTTAATATATTGTGAATTATTGAAATTGCGACATTCGAAAATGATACCGATCAGCATTTTGGGGGCAGTGGCTGTTCCGTTTATGCTATTTGTGGAAGTGGTACAAACACATGCAGAGCATCCTGAGGAAAAGATACTATTAGGAGAGGTTTACGCAAACAGTGTTCTTTATATGCTGCTCTTGGCAAATATGATGGTATCGGTGGCAATTGCTTCGTATTTATTCAGCAGGGAATATGCAGAAAATACCTGGAAGACAATCCTTCCAATTCCAGTTTCAAGAATGAAGGTGTTGACAGGCAAATTCTGTACACTGTTTGTATGGGATTTCTTTTTGTCACTGGTATCCTGGCTATGTATTTTTATTTTTGCCGGTTGTTGTCATTTGGCTTTTGGAATGGCGGAATATAGTTTGACTACTGCTTTCCAATGGTTGCCAGAGTTTTTTATACTTACTGTCCTTATGTTTCTCACTACATCTCCCTTTGCCTATATTGCCCAGAAAACAAAGGGATTTGTGGCACCAATGATTGTTTCGGCAGTGATCGTATTAGGAAGCGCTGCTTTATGTAACCAAAACTGGGGAGCGCTATATCCATGGACCGCCAGTGTACTGCTGATACAGGGAAAAGTAGAACATACCGGCTATCCAATTTGGTTAAGTATTACGATTATTATGGTGGTATCTGTACTTGGCTTTCTTTTTACATTTTTGCATTTTAAGAAGGAAGATGTGAAATAGTAACATAACACGAATCCGTTATATTGGAATGGTATAACGGATTTTTTGGTTTGCGCAAGTAATGGACTTTGTAGTTTATAGAAAAATACGTTAACGTGCAATCAGATGAAAAATGATGACATTATATTAGTGAAAGTAAGAAAATTGTAACAGTTCAGCCGGGGGCTGTCCTGTTACGGCTCACAGCAAGCTTACGCATGAAAATTGCTGTGAGCACGCCCAATTTATACTTTCATACGTCCTTGCACAGCGATGTGTGCAAGGACTACCTGAACTGTTACAGAAAATTTGCTTTTTCATCGATGAAAACTTTGTAACAATTAGTTACAAAACATTTACTTGGAGAATATGTATGGAAGTAAAACAAATAGAAGCATGTATAACTGAATATGGAGATGATATTTATAGGTTCTGTTATTTTTTAACACAGAGTAAAGACTTGGCGGACGATTTATACCAGGATTGTTTTCTTGCTGCATTAGAAAAAGAAATCACTGTTGACGAAAAGAAAATAAAAAATTATCTTATGGGAATCGCTGCGAACCAATGGAAAAATCAATGGAGAAAGAACAAGCGACGACAAAAAATAATGGTTCAGACGGAATACAATGAACAGTATATGTGTGAACATGAATATAAAGAAGCGATAGGTTCCAATGATCCACTAATTTCATTGATTGAAAGCGAAACAGAAAAGCTGGTTTTAGAAGTTGTAAATTCCTTACCGGAGGAATATAGGATTGTTGTGCTTATGTATTACGGCGCCGACATGTCAACGAAGGAAATTGCATCCGAGCTTAACATGAGTAAAGGTACTGTTACAAGCAAGCTGATGAGAGCAAGAAAAAAAATAAAAAAAGGTTTGGAGGCAAACGGATATGAAAGATAATATAGATGAAATTATTAAAAAGACACTACAAAAAGATATAAAACCATCTGCAACTCTAAACCAAAGTGTTTTCGAAAAAGTAAAGGAGATGGAAGATATGAAAAAAGAAAAATCAAATATTGTTAAGGTACATAACCACAGAAAAATTGTGAAAGCAGCTGCTATTGCAGGTGCAATCCTCCTTGTAGGTGGAGGAACCGCCTATGCAGCAAGTAATTTTTACAATACTTCCCTGGTTGTTGGAGAAAAAGAAATATCGCAGGATGTAGACTGTATACATGTAAATAACATAAAAGCGGAGGAACTAAGAAAAAATTATTTTAATATTTCAGATGTGGAAAAAATACTGGGAATAAAGTTACTAAAATCAGACCAGGCATATCAATCTGAAATAGCAGACATTTCCATTTCACAATACGAAGATAAGTCCATTAATGTTTACTCTATATCGGATACTTTTTATGTTGTAAAGGATATGGAAAGAGATTTATCTCAGGATAAACAAGGATTTGTTTGGAAAGATATAGGTGAATGTCCTTATACGATTAGTTATGAAGCTAGAATTTGCGTAAGTGCAGGAGAAAATACGGGTTTTGTAGATTCGTACGAGAATTCGTCTTTTAAGGAAGAGTACAAAACAAAGAACGGAGTAGATGCTAATATCTTTTATTTTGGTGGTGAATATATTGCATATGTTGTAAAAGACAATATTGAATATACTTTTGAAATGTGCTCTAGCTCTAAGGTGGATGACGAAACAAAGTTACAGGAGTTGAAACTGTTCCTAGATTCCCTATCTTAACATGTAAAGATATGAGTGGAGCTGTATAATTGGATTGTTTTACACACAACCAGTTTCTCATTGGTTTTATTGTACCACTGAGAAGCTGGTTGTGTGTTTTGAAAGGAGAATGCTTATGTCTACTTTAGAAAAAACAATTCGTTTACTAAATGAGTTACCAGAAAGACAGCTCGAAATCATATATAGTTATGTGCAATTTGTCAGTACACAACAATTGGACAATCAAGGTATTGAAAATGAGGAGATAGACGGTATTTTAGACAATATTGTTGGTGTTTTGCCAGATGAAGGAAAATCATTGGAGGATTATCGCAAAGAAAGGATAACAGAACGTTATGAATTTACTGATTGATACAAATGTCATTTTGAAGATTTCAGTTGATTTGAGGAAAAGTACATGGTAAACTTGCCCGTATCATGGTCTTGCTTAATAGACCGAAAAATCGGTATTTGTGGAGGGAATTATTTATGAAAAAGGAATTACTTAAGATGGAAGCGGAAAATGTTGTATGTCCTCGCTGTGAACAGGAAGTGTCAAAAGAAGCGATTGTCTGTCCTTTTTGTGGATTCGGAATTTTGGCCTGGTTAGAAGGAGACGTTGACGAAAACGGAGATCCTGTAAAATAGAAAAAAACAAAACTTGAAACAGCCTCAAATAATAAATCGAATTAGTAACCTATTAGATTTATTATTTGAGGCAAAATTTTTTCATCTGTTTCATAACATTGCTCGTCTACGTATATGTAAGTTTGCTCCTCGCTTACTCCAATAAATGAAAGTGTTCTTTCTTTTCCATGTTCAAATTTCAATTCATAATAATATCCGCCATAATAGTTTGATTCACAGCGACTTCCCTTTAGTGAGATATTCGCTAATATACTGCACATCTGTTTTAGTTTCTCTCTGTCACTTGTTTTAACTGAATTTGGCACGCTCTGAACTTCCATAAGTCCCTCAAAAAAATCTTCTGTAAATACTTCATTATTAACGCTATCTTGATTGAGCAACGGTTCTCCGTGTTGTTGATTAAAATCTATTATACATATCACCATAATAATCAACATTATCACAACTGAGATACAAAGTTTGCTTTTTCTGCTATTCATTTTAGTAATCTCCTTATTTTAATGTACAGTATCTTTCCCTACAAAAGACCATCTTAACTAATTTTAGCATGTAGTTCCTCTAAAATCAAAAAGCGAACAGGTGTTTGAAAAAATGTTGCAACGTTCTTATTTGTGTGCTACAATATATTTTAGAACGTATGTTCTTTGTGAGAGCGGTGGACGATTGAGAGGTTTCAAGTTATAATGGAGGTAAGAACGATGAGTGTGGTAGAGTATAAGAGTAATGTATTTGCGATGCTGATGGAGATTCCAGAGTACGCATTAGAAGTGTATAATGTATTGAATGGTTCACATCATGAGGATGTAAGCGAGATACAGATTAAGAAGCTAAATTCAGGAGTAATCTTATCAGTCAAAAATGATGCCTCATTTTTGCTGGATTCCTACTTGAATTTGTATGAGCACCAGTCCACGCATAACCCGAATATGCCTTTACGGTTTTTGATTTACTTTTCAAGCATTATGCAGGACATTGTAAAAAAGGAAAAGTATGATTTATATGGGAAAAAGCAAATACCTATTCCTACACCAAAGTTTGTAGTTTTTTACAATGGTTTGGATGAACGCCCAGAGAAAGAAATCATGCATCTGTCAGATGCATTTCTGCAAAAAGAAGCGAGTTACCAGTTAGAGTTAAGTTGTGAAGTATACAATATCAATCCTGGAAATAATATGGCGGTTATGAAGGCAAGTAAGGTATTGAATGGGTATACTATTTTTGTAGAGCAAGTGCGTACCTATGTAAATAATGATTATGAAATCAGAGAAGCAGTAAGTTTGGCAGTAGAGGATTGTATTCGACAGAATATATTGTCTGAATTCTTTCGTACACATCGGAAGGAGGTTGAGGAAGTGGCAGCATTAGATTTTACCTTTGAACGGAGAGAAGAATTAATTCGAAGAGACAGCTATGAAGAAGGAGTAGAAGAAGGAATAGAAAAAGGAATAGAAAAAGGAATAGAGAAAGGTAGAGAAGAGGGGATAAAACTGGGAAGATTACTTGGTAGAAGAATGGCGGTAATCGAGTCTCTGGAGGAGTATTGTGAGTTGCCTGAAGAATGGAGAAAAAGGATCGAGACAGAAGAAGACGAAGAAAAATTAAAATGTTGGAATAAGGCAGCAAACTGTGTAGATACTTTTGAGAAATTTGTAGAAATGGTTGAGAACCAAAAGAATGAATGAAATGAAAGAAAATGTAAGATACGATGAAAACGTAAGTTTACCAAGAAGAAAATTGGTAAGTTCCAGGAAAAAGATTGCACTCCAAATAGGAATTGTTCTGTTCCATATTTGCTTTATTGGATATTGCAGCTGGCAGAATGACAATGTTCTGGAGTGGTTGTCTTTTGTTTTACCGGTGTCCTTATTGATTGCTTTCCTTCTTTGGAGACAGCGTCCGGTACGGGTGGAGTTATATGAGGATAAGATGCGATATCGTTCCCTTTTCGGAAAAGAAAAGGATTTTTTATACTCCCAAATGAAGAGTATTGATTTTGTAAATAAAATATATACCATTCATACGTTTTTTCCGGTATATGGATATACAAAATATTCTATTTATATAGAAGAAAAGGAAAAGAAAAAAAAACTGAATATGAATTCTCTTTCATGCCAGGATTTTATCACAATATGGGAAACGTTCTTAGAATATGGCGAGACCCTTGAGGAGATAGAATTGTGTGAAAATATGAAAAATGGTTATTCCAGAAGGTTTCAGGTGCCAATAGAGAAACTGAAAGATACGTATTATTATCTTGTGAAAAGAGTTGGAATTGCAATTGTTGTTGTATTTTTAGTAGTAACAGGAAAGGAAATTTTTTGTGATCTTTTACAGAATATATCCCGCATGTCAGCCTCAGAATGTATTGGAAATCTTTTTGGAAATTTGTTATTTTCCCTGTGCTTTTTCGCAATCTTTTACTTTCCTGTTCGATATTTTCTTTTTCGAAAGGAAATTGCGGCAAGTAAAAAAGTTCCAAATGAAGTATATGTTTGTGATGAGTACATAGAAATGGATGGTACAAAATACGAATTTGATAAGGTTACCAATGGATATGTAGTACCTTCAAGAATTCACTGTGATCGTAGTGTACAGTTTGCATACGAAGGAAAAATGCTTCAGTTTAACTTTGGAAAATATCGTAGTTTTTTGCCGGACGACTTCAAGGAATATAGAATACTTGAGTTATATTTGCGGGGGAGAGATTTTAAGCGGTGGATGCCGTTGGGGAAAAAATTACCAAAGAGAATACGGGAAGCGAAAAAGAACAGAAAATAGAGGAAGATACTTTTTCAGGTCTGGAGATTAAGAGAAAAGTAGGAGATGCGCACATGATAAATATTGCGATTATTGAAGATGACAAAGGGCTCAATAATGGAATTATGCTGGCACTGAAAAATGAAAAATATCATTTTTCACAGTATTATTTGCTGGAGGATGCAAAGAAAGCTAAGCTGGAGCATGGCACAGATTTGATTATTTTAGATATCAATTTACCAGACGGAAATGGGTTTGAATATTTGAAGGAGTTAAGACGAAATTCCAGTGTTCCGGTTATTATATTGACTGCCAATGATCTGGAAACCGATGAAGTAATGGGACTGGAATTAGGAGCGGACGATTACATCACAAAACCGTTTAGTCTTATGGTGCTTCGGGCGAGAATTGAAAAAGTGCTCCAGAGGGAAAATCCTCATGAAAAAAGTGCTTATGAAATAGATGGGTTGCTCTTTGATTTCCAGCAGATGTATTTTCGGAAAGATGGACAGGAGATCGAGCTTAGCAAGACGGAACAGAAATTGTTGCGAATGCTGGTGGAGAATAGAGGTAGAACTTTGTCTCGGGAAAGATTAGTCGATGTGATATGGACAGATGGGGCAGAATATGTAGACGAAAATGCACTGTCTGTTGCCATCAAGCGTTTGCGGAATAAGATTGAACCCACACCTTCCAAGCCAAAGTACATCCAGACGGTATATGGGATTGGATACTTCTGGAAGGAGTGAGAATAGTTAAGCAAATGACATTGGTGATGGAAGGGGAACAGAAGTATGGGAAAATGGTTTCGAACACATTTTAGAAAACGAGGACTTGGCGTTACTTATAGGCGGTTAAACCAAATGATCGATGAGGCGATGGCTGGTACTTTTTCAGAAAATGATTATGAGGAAACGGAGCTTTCCAAACTGGAAGTAAAATGGAAGCGTTTTCTTACTTCTGCAAAGTTGTCAAATCAAAAAGTGGAGGAAGAACGGAAAAAAATAAAGGAACTGGTATCCGATATTTCCCACCAGACAAAAACGCCTCTGGCAAATATTTTGTTGTATTCCCGATTATTAGAAGAACAAAAGTTGGACGATACCAGTCAGACGCTGGTTTCTGAAATTGTAAAACAGTCGGAAAAACTGGAGTTTCTCATTCAGTCCCTTGTAAAGACCTCCAGATTAGAGGCAGGAACGTTCCAGCTGAACCCGAAAAGGCAGGAAGTGTATCCAATGCTTCATGAGATCGCAGAACAGGCAAAGGAAAAGGCAAAAAAGAAAAAGATGCAAATTGTTTTACCTGAATTAGAGAAGGATAGAGAGAATGATTTTGAGAAGCAGGAAAAAGAAAAAATAAAGGCAGTCTACGATAAAAAGTGGACTGCCGAAGCATTATATAACATTCTGGACAATGGGGTGAAATATGGGAATGAGGGCAGTACCATAGAGATTTCTGTGCAGGAGTATGAAATGTTTGTCTGTATTACCGTTTGTAATGAAGGGGAGGAGATTGCGGAGCAGGAGATTCCACTTATCTTCCAGCGGTTCTACCGTGGGAAAAATGTGGGTGAGGAAGAAGGGGTAGGCATTGGTTTGTATCTGGCAAGACAGATTGTACAGGAGCAGGGCGGATATATTAAAGTGACTTCCAAGGGGGATGGAAAAGTGAAGTTTATGACGTATTTGCCAAGGATGATAAAGTAGTTTCTGTCATAGGTTTCTTTCAAAACTGTAAGATTTCAGAAAGAATCAGGAAAGATTGTTATGTTATAGTCTATGTTATAAAGAACATAGACTATTTTTTCGTGATTGTTCAGAGGGTGCGCCTGTGTATATGTAACTTGTACAGTTGCGCTTGCGGATAAGGTACAAGTTGCATATACACAGGCATAGCCGATAAAGGCGTAATGAGAAAAATGTCCAGCCATTTTTTAAAATCTTTAGCCATTCTATATATCTGGCATTTTTCGAATTGCACTCTCTGTACATGAACAAACCAGTTGCTTAATTAAGGAGGAAGGACATATGGATGTATTACATACACAAAATTTGAAAAAGATTTATGGAAATGGCGAAAATCAGGTAAAGGCCTTGGATGGCATCAATCTTTCCATCCAACAGGGCGAATTTGTTTCCATTGTTGGTACCAGTGGAAGTGGAAAATCTACCTTGCTTCATATGCTTGGCGGGTTGGATCAGCCAACAGATGGGAAAGTATTTGTAGATGGAAAAGATATTTTTTCTATGAAAAAGGACGCATTGACCATTTTTCGAAGAAGAAAAATTGGGTTTGTATTTCAGTCCTTTAATTTGGTACCGGTGTTAAATGTATATGAGAATATTGTGTTGCCCATTGAATTAGATGGAAATACGGTAGACAAACACTATGTGGGAGAGGTCATTGAATCTTTAGGATTAAAGGAGAAAGTCAACAGTATGCCAAACCAGCTTTCCGGTGGACAACAACAGCGAGTGGCAATTGCAAGAGCATTGGCAACAAAGCCAGCCATTGTGCTGGCCGATGAACCCACAGGAAACTTAGATTCGAAAACCAGTCAGGATGTACTTGGGTTATTAAAGATAACCGGTCAAAAATTTAATCAGACGATCGTGATGATCACTCACAATGAGGAAATTGCCCAGATGGCAGACCGTATTGTACATATTGAGGATGGAAGAATTGTAGGAGGCGAGAAAGATGTGGAAGGTAAAAAATAAAAAAGTCATCAATCGTCTTTCCAGACGGACACTTGCAGCCAGGAGAAAGAAAAATATAGTAGTGATACTGGCTATTGTATTAACTACCATGCTGTTTACCGCATTGTTTACGGTAGCAGGGGCCATAAATGAAAGTTTTCAGGAATCTACCATGCGACAGGTAGGTGGAAGCTCTATGGCAGGCCTAAAATGTATTTTGCCGGAGGATTTTGAAAAGATTGCAAAAGATTCGGCTGTAAAAGATCCAAGCTATCGAATCGTTGTTGGAAATGCAATCAATGAAGAATTGCGAAAAGTAGCCACAGAAGTAAACTTTGCAGAAGATGAAAATGCAAAAAATATGTTCTGTTATCCTACGGTAGGAACCATGCCGAAAACAAGGTTAGAGGTTGCAACCAGTACGGTGGTTCTAGATGCATTAGGTATTCCTTGCAAGATAGGGGAAACAGTCCCTCTCACCATTTTTATGGATGGTGAAAATGGTGGAACCATCAGGTCGAATTTTACACTTTCCGGTTACTGGGAAGGAGATCCGGTGGCAATGGCGCAGGAATGCTGGGTGTCCAAAGAATTTTGTGAGGAAGTGGCACCAACACCGGAGACACCGTTTCAGGAACAGGAAAAATTGGGGTATACCGGTTATTGGATGATGGACTTTGATTATTCCAATAGCTGGGATATTGAAGCAAAGACCATCGCATTATTAGAGCGAAATGGATATGATAGCAATATCGTAGATTATGGAATTAACTGGGCATATCTAACAAGCAGCGTGGATACAGAGAGCATTGTGCTCATGGGGGTGATTTTGTTCCTGATTCTTGCTTCCGGCTATCTGATCATTTATAACATTTTTTCCCTGAATGTAGTGGGAGATATTCAGAGTTATGGTTTATTAAAGACCATAGGAACCACAGAAAAACAGTTGAAAAGACTGGTTCGGAAACAGGCATATCTGTTATCTTTGATCGGTATTCCTTGTGGTCTGATATTTGGAGTTGTAGTTGGAAAGTGTTTGTTTCCTATTATTGTCCGTAACTTTGAAATTGGCAGTGTAATCAAATTTTCTGTGAAGCCCATGTTTTTGGTAGGAGCAGCATTGTTTTCCTTTTTGACGGTGTGGATTAGCTGCAACAAGCCTTGTAAAGTGGCGGCAAGTGTATCACCGGTTGAGGCAGTCCGATATACAGATACCTCTTATAGAGGAAAAAAGAAAGAGAAAAAGAGCAAAAAAGTCAGCACATGTTCTTTTGCATGGGCAAATGTGGGACGAAATCGGAAAAAGGTTGTAATCGTAGTATTATCCCTGTCACTTAGTATCATTTTATTGAATTGTGTATATAGTTTGGTCAGTGGGTTTGACAAAGATAAGTTTGTTTCCCAATACCTGGTTGGTGATGTGGCAGTGACAGATGCAAGTATTTTAAATTTTGCTTCTGGTGTTTTGAACCTAAATGGTATCACACCAAAGGTACAAAAGGATTTGCAGAAAATAGATGGAGTAGAGAGTATTCATAATGTATACTTTGATAATGAATCTTCTATTTTGTTTGATCCGATGGCTTATAAAAATATGATGGATTTTATCGACCACAATCCTGATTATTTTTCGGATGAGTATGCAGAATCGGAGGTGGATGCGCTAAAAGAAAACAAAGCATTGTTCTGCGATCTCTATGGCATCGATGAGTGGGGAAAGGATCAGCTGCAAGTATGCAAAGGAAAAGTAGACTGGGAGAAATTTCAAACCGGAAAGTATGCTTTGATCAATACCTTTGGCATGAGTTGGGAGCAAGACCCACTTATGGGTGTATATTATGATGTGGGAGATACCTTTGAGTTAGTGTTACCGGACGGAACCAAAAAGAAATATGAGGTTATGGCACTTGCCAGTGTGCCGTATTCCATGACATCCCGCCGATTTCCTCTGTTTGATACAAGAGTTATATTGCCGGAAACAGAGTATTTGGCCAATATCAAAGAGGATGGAGCTATGATTACCATGTTATCTTTGGATGAGAAAAAAGAAACTGCTGTGAATCAGGCATTGGAAAACTATACAGAGAACCAAGAGAAGAACTTAACTTATGTATCCAAACAGACGTATGAAAAAGAGTTCAAAGAGTTTACGAATATGTTTTGGATTGTAGGTGGAGCATTGAGTTTCGTCCTTGCACTCATTGGAATTTTGAATTTTATCAATTCTATTGTGACGGGAATTTTAGCCCGAAAGAAAGAACTTGCTATGATGGAGGCAGTAGGAATGACCGGGAAGCAGATGAAAGGAATGCTTGCCTGGGAAGGAATCTTCTATATTGTGCTCACCAGTGTATTTTCCGTTGTGGCAGGTAGCTTGCTCAGCTGGATCGTATTAAAGAATGTGGCAGAGGGAATGTGGTTTTTAAGTTATCATTTTACAGTTATGCCGATTGTAGCATGTATTCCAATTTTGGTTTTGCTTGCCTGTGTCATACCAATTACTGCTTATCATAATATGGCGAAAGAGAGTACGGTGGAACGACTAAGGGAGAATGAATGAATAGGGTGAACGCCTGATTATTGTATTTAAATGGAAAATCCGTTATACTATTGGTAATTGAGATAGTATAACGGATTTTTTTGAAAGGAACAGGAACATGAAAAATTTTATTTATGAAACACCAACAAAGGTGTATTTTGGAAAAGGGGAAGAGAATAAGGTTGGGAAGCTTATAGCAGAGTACCAACCTCAAAAAGTGTTGATCCATTATGGAGGGAAATCTGCAAAAGAAAGTGGATTGCTGGACAGAGTGAAGAAGTGTCTGGAAGAGGAAAATATAAATTATGTGGAGCTTGGAGGCGTTGTGGCAAATCCGGAATTGGGGCTTGTAAGAGAAGGGATTGCACTTTGTATTCAAGAAGGTGTGGATTTTGTCCTGGCAGTTGGCGGTGGTTCCGTATTAGACTCTGCCAAAGCCATTGCCAATGGTGCGGCAAATCCGGATATGGATGTATGGGAGTTTTCTTTAGGAAAATGTGTGCCGGAGAGAACGCTGAACAAAGGAGCTGTTTTGACACTTTCTGCGGCTGGGTCAGAAATGTCCAATTCCTGTGTGATCACAAACATGGAAACAGGAGAAAAGCGGGGGTATAGTTGCAGCTGTAACAGAATGAACTTTGCAATCGAAAATCCGGAACTTACCTATTCGGTTAGTCCATACCAGACAGCTTGTGGAATCGTGGATATTGCAATGCACACAATGGAACGATATTTTTGTCCGGGTGAAGATACCTACTTGACGGATGCCATCGCAGAGGCAGTGATAAAAAATGTAATGAAAGCCGGAGTCGATTGTATTGAGAATCCAAGCAACTATGAGGCAAGGGCAAATATGATGTGGGCTTCTTCTCTTGCCCATAATGGACTTACAGAGTGTGGAAGAGAACATCAGCTGGTGGTCCATCAATTTGAACATGAGGTTTCAGGCATGTATCCTCAAATCGCACACGGTGCCGGTCTTGCTGCCATTTGGTGTAGTTGGGCAAGATATGTGTATTCGGCTAATACGGATCGATGGTTACAATATGCGCACAATGTTTGGAATTTAGACATTGATTTTGAACATCCGGAAAAGACCATTGAAGAGGCGATCAACAGACAGGAGCAGTTTTATTCTTCTATTGGAATGCCAATCCGACTGAACACTTTGGGTGTAAAGAAAGAGGCTCTTGAAAAACTTGCACTGGATTGTTCAAGGAATAAGACGAGAACCCTGATCGGTTATAAACCGTTAAACTATGAAGACATTTTGGCAATCTATAAGATGGCTTATGAATAGAAGGTCCGTGAGAAAAATGAGAAAGATTTTATTGGTGGAAGATGATACCATGATCGCATCGGGAATCAAATATGCGTTGGAGATGGAAGGGTATGAAACCTATCATGTCAGGAGTAAAGAGGATGCACTGAATGCAATCCGGGAAATGGAATTTCAGCTTGCTATTTTAGATATGCAATTGCCGGATGGCATTGGATTTGATGTAAGTGATAAATTAAATAAAACCCATACATCCATTATATTTTTAACGGTAGTAGATGATGAGGATACCATAGTAAAGGCCTTTGATGATGGAGCCACAGATTATATTGTAAAGCCATTTCGAATAAGAGAACTCTTAGCCAGAGTGAAGCGAACATTGGAAATGCAAAATCATTCCATTGAGAAAAAAAATATCTTACAGATCGGAAATGCAGAAATCGATACCGAATCGGGAAAAGTGTTTGTGGATGGTACGGCTGTTGAACTGACTGCCCTTGAATATAGACTATTGTTAATTTTTGCAAATAATAAAGGAATTTTGCTCACTCGTTCCCAAATTTTAGATAAGATTTGGGATATGGATGGGAATTTTGTGGAGGATAACACGCTCACCGTTTATGTGAAACGATTGCGAAAAAAGCTCGGTGAAGCGGTAAATATTGAAACAGTGCGGGGAATGGGATATCGTGTGGATTAAAAAAAAGGAAATCGAAAAGCTATCTGAATATATCAGGGGATATCATGATACAGAGGAAGAAATGGATATTCGAGACAATAAAGAAGGTGCGTTCAGCATTTTAAAAAATGATATTTATTCGCTGGTTCATAAAAAAAATGAACAGATAAAAGCGACGGAAGCAGAAAGAGATATACTGGCTGACTATATGGCGGATATTTCCCATCAGTTAAAAACGCCAATTACATCGATGATGATTATGGCAGATTTACTAGAAGAGGCGGAGCCGGAAAAACAATCCGAATTCATTCATAATATCAAGTTTTCTTTAAAAAAAATGGAGTGGCTGGTTGGTTCCCTTTTAAAGATGGCAAAGCTCGACGCACATGCGGTTCGGTTTTCAAAGAAGGCTGTCAAAGTATCCGAGCTGATTGAAATTGTAAAACCCTCTGTGAATATATTGCTGGATATCAATAATCAGACAATGGAGCTTGGCAATGACCAGGTTATTCACTGTGACAAAAAATGGACGGTGGAAGCACTTACAAACATTGTAAAAAATGCCATCGAGCATTCACCAAATGAAAGTAAGATTGCAATAAACAGTGGGGAAAATCCCATGTACTACTGGATATCCGTAAAAGATAGTGGTGCTGGAATGAACCGTACCAGCTATGCAGCCTTGTTTAAAAGATTTCAATATTCTACCAATGAAAATGGTTTTGGAATCGGAATGCCCCTTGCCTTATCGATTATGAAGGGACAGGGTGGTGATATTGACACAGATTTTGGTAGAAATGGGGAAGGAACCACATTTACACTAAAGTTTTTTAAGTGACAAAATTGTCACAAACAAATTTCATACAGTCACTTAACAGTCATTTTGCATTGTTATAATCTCTATAAGATAGAAAAGGAGGAATGCAACATGGCTGTTTTAGAAGTGAAGGAATTAACAAAGAAATATGGTCAGGGAGAGTCGGAAGTAATCGCTCTTGATCATGTTTCTTTTTCAGTTGAAAGAGGAGAATTTGTTGCGATAATAGGAGCTTCCGGTTCCGGTAAGTCAACACTTATGAATATGATCGGTGGAATCGATCATCCCACAAGTGGCTCTGTGATCATCGAAGGAAATGATATCTCGAATATGAAGGAAGATGAACTGGCAATTTTCCGAAGAAGAAATCTTGGAATTATCTATCAGTTTTATAATCTGATTTCCACCCTCACAGCAGAAGAAAACATTGCTTTACCATGGAAGCTGGATGGAAGAAAAGAAAATAAGAAACGTTTAGAAGAGATTATGCAGATGCTGGGTCTGGAGAACAGAGCAAAGCATCTTCCCGGGCAAATGTCTGGTGGACAGCAGCAAAGAGTTTCCATTGGAAGAGCACTCATTAATGAACCTGCGTTCATATTGGCGGATGAGCCCACTGGTAATCTTGACAGCAAAACCGGCAGCGAAATAATAGACATACTAAAGCTTACAAATCAGAAATACAATCAGACGATCCTTTTGGTCACCCATGACGAAAAAATCGCATTGCAGGCGGATCGTATTATCACAATTGGAGATGGAAAAATTTTAAAAGACGAGGTGATGAAGGAATGAAAGTAACTGCGAAGCTTGCATTAAGTCAGATTAAATTAAATCGAAAAAGAACAACTGGAACAATTTTAGCGATTTCCCTGTCTACGGCACTTGTTACAGCAGTCATGTGTTTCGCTACAAGCGGAAATAAGATGCTTACCAATTTCTTAGGCGGTAACTATGGGGAATATGGTGGAGCCTATTCTATGATGATTGCTGTTCCGGCACTGATCTTAGCACTGTTAATTGCTGTTATGTCAGTAACTGTTATTTCTAACATTTTTTCTTCCAGTGCAAATAAGAGAATTCAGGAATTTGGAATTATAAAATGTATTGGTGGGACAAAAAAGCAAATTAAGGAGATTGTAATATATGAAAGCCTGTGGCTTTGTATCATTGGAATTCCATTGGGACTTTTATTGGGAACTGTGATAGGATATATGGGAGTGAAAATAACGGGACATTATGTTACGAACATAAACGAACTTGCCCAGAGTATTATTATGAGACCATTTTCTTTTTCTTTCCCATTTTATATCTCCATTTGGACCTATGTATTTGCCTCTGTATTTTCCTTACTAATTGTGCTCTGGTCTGCCAATAAGCCGGCAAAGGCGGTTGGAAAGATCACTGCGATCCAATGTATAAAAGGATTGGTGGAAAATAGTCGATTAAAAAGTATTGAGGTTAACGATCACTTGATTGAATTGGTGTTGGGATATGAAGGTGCCATTGGGTACAAAAATATACGAAGAAATAAGCATGGATACAAAGCCACTATCCGAGCTTTGGCACTTGGCATTCTGTTACTTGTCATGATGGGAGGGCTTACCAGTCAGGCAAAAGAATTCAGAGAGTGGATGGATCCTGACTCGAAGGAGATGAATGTTGACTACTGTTCCATCCGAGATATTGAAGTAAATGAGATTACCGGAAGGGAAGAAGAAAAGATTGTATCCCCCATTTCCTCAAAAACCTACAATGAGATAACCAAAAAACTATCAGAATATGGCGATATAAAGGTCTATGGAATAGGAAATGATGCTTGCACTTACAATGCATTACTTGATAAAAAAATGCTATCTGCCGACATGAAAGAAGTACCTGATATTTTTGATAATAATGGTGAGACTGAGGTCTCACTGATGGTTGTAAATGAAGAGCTCTATAGAGAACTTTGCGATAGAGCTGGAGCAGAGTGCGGCAGCAATCTTTTGATAAATCAATATGAATATAATGATAATGGAAGAATGAAGGAAATTAAGCCTTTTCATGATGATATCGGTGCAATAACACTGATTGACGCCGTCGGAAAAGAAACACAGTTAAAGATTGGTGGTATATTAAACGAAGAGAATCTGACAGAAAAGGGATTTCATGAGATATTACCAAATCCTGTGCGGATTGTTGTTCCGGATAAGGATGCAAGGTGTTTTGATTGGTATTGTCTGCCCAAGGATGAACAGGATTTCACAGAATATGCAAGAAAAATCATGGACGAATACTATCCAATTCTCACAGAGGACTCCTACGTTGAGCAGGGATATACGGTAAGAATAAGCCGTATGGATACGATGATGAAAATGATGAATATCGCGATTGTATTGGCAGAGATTGTAATGTATGGATTTGTCATTTTGCTTATTCTTATGGGATTTACAAGTGTAATCAGTACACTTGCAACCAATATTCGAATTCGTAGCAGAGAATTTGCAATACTAAAAAGTGTAGGAATGACAAGCGCCTCTCTCAGAAAAATGATATATGGGGAAAGTATATTGTGTATCATAAGAGCGTTCATTCCTGGTATTGTTTTTGGAATTGCAATCCCCTTTGTAATCAATTTATCCATAAGACAGGTATTTCCTGTATTATACCATATTCCGTGGGGCGTATTGGTGATGGGAGCAATCGTCATTTTTTGTGTTGTGATGGTTATTACTTTGATTGAGGTTAACAAGTTGAAAAATAAAAATGTAATCGAAGAAATTAGGATGGATGTAATGTAAGGAAAAAAAAGTGAATGGAAGGGAGATTTTGTTCATGAGAGTTTATGGTCGTTTGGTTAAGAATATAGCAGGAGTTTTACTGTTACTGGCTTTGTGTTCCCTGTTGCTTCCATTTTGTAAATTTAATGTAGGTGCAGGAGATACGACGCTTTCCGGAATTGAGGTTGCAAAAGCGGGTGGAAAAGCAGGATATACCTATTTTAAGACAGGTGGAATACCCGATGATTTCATTTTAAAAGCACCTTATACATGGGGAAATGTGAAAGCAGGTGTATCCTATGTCAGTAGCATAGGCGGAACAAATGTCCTTATCTTGTGTGGTGTGGCCATTCTCGTGCCAATCGTTCTTTGTTTTTTGGCGATGTGTATGCTTTTCATAGCAGAAGGAAAGAAATCCATGTTTTTACCAACATTGTTTACATTAGCTGTAGCAGTGGAAATGCTTTTTATTATTTTATTTATTACTGATTTACAGCCATTTTTAATGGTTGGTGTATATTTATTTACGATACTAAATGTGGCTGCATTTTTATTTATTCTGATTGGGTGGATAACAGGTGGCTATCGTAAGCCTGAAAGGGATTATGGAAAAAGAACCAGATATAAGAAGAAAGAAGAGAATCCGAATAATGAAAACGGAGATAAAAATGGACAGGAACGAAATTCTTCTCATAAAAGGACAAAAACACGCCGCAAAAGGAAAAAGGACAAGAGGAAGGATAGAAAGAAAAGAGATAGGAACAAAAGAGATAGCAGGGACAGGAAAGAGAAAAAGCAGGAACCTGAAAACAGATCATCCCAGTCCATTACCGGAAGAATTCGTAATGGTACCGGAATATATCACGGTCTTTCGTGGAACATCAAAAATGGAAGTAGTCATGTAATTACTGTAGGGACGACTCCAGAGGCAATGGAAGCTTTGCGGACAAAAAGTGTGAAAAACATGGAATGTATTGTAAATAATAATTGTAAAATTTCATATGATGTTGCTTCTGATAAATATAGTATTGAAAGTCATTCAAAAGATAATATACTTCTTGTGAAGGATGGGAAGGTGGTAAGGTGTCTTGGTAACGGTGATAGAGTAAAGGTATCCTGCGAGATTATTTTGCAGTTAAGTGGAAGAGGCGATTCTATAACATTAGGGTAACAAGCCAAAGTCCATGCTGCGCATGAAAAATTGCCCAAATCTGCCCACGGTAGACTTTCATATGGTATTTTCGGTACCGAAAATACCTACCTGTGAACAGTAACTCGTTCTGTACAAAGTTGAAATGACAGGAAAGATAGTTATTGCATTCTAAGAACATGTCATATAAACTATAGGTAGAAATTTGGAGTAATACCCTTATGAGTAAAATGACCAGCTATATTGGAATTATCTTGATGAAAAGCTATATGAAATATCAGATTTTGTAATGATAGTAAAGTTGCAAAAAGCATAGAAGAAAGGAAGGATGGTAAAATGACAAAACAGACCGCAATTTTTTTAGCAGAGGGATTTGAGGAAATTGAAGCATTAACAGTGGTAGATTTGCTTCGAAGAGCACAGATTGAGATTACTATGGTATCCATTTCGGATAACATGTCAGTAAAGGGAGCACATGGAATTGTTGTGCAGGCAGATGCCTTATTTGATCAGGTGAATTTTGATGAGATGGATGCGTTGGTACTTCCTGGTGGAATGCCTGGAACCAGAAATCTTCAGGCATATGAGCCATTGATCAAGGCAATTAAGAAAGCTGCTTCGGATGGAAAGATTGTAAGTGCAATTTGTGCAGCACCATTAATCTTAGGACTTAACCACCTGCTGGAGGGAAAGAAAGCAAGTTGTTATCCTGGATTTGAGGAAGATCTTCTGGAAGCAAAGGTGTCTTATGATACGGTAAGTAAGGACGGAAATATCATTACCAGTCGTGGAATGGGTACCGCCATTGAATTTGCCTGTGAGTTGATCGGAGTTTTATTGGATGAGGAAACTGCAAAGAAGATGAAAGAGACGATTATTTATCAGGCATAGAAAACTTGGGTTAATATTGAAAAAACGTATGTACTTTTTGTAAGGGATTCAAAACAAGGCGTATGCCTATTGTAGCATGTATTTGCTGTGATAGTCATACGCCTTGTTTTTTTGAATCGATTACGTACTTTTTTTACTCTATATGAAAGATAAATTGCTAGTGAGCCACTATCCTAGCGTAACTAATCTTACAATCAAACATAAATACAATCCCATCCACACTACTTTAAAACAGGTCAGACAATCTCTTCCTTTTATGGATCTTGTTTTTATTTCTGTTGCAACAGGTAATTTCCAGACAAAACTGGCGTATGCATGTATGTAATATCCAAACATAGTTCCTACAAAATTACAAATTATATCATCTGCATCCGCAACACGTCCTGCAATGCATTGAAATATTTCAATTCCAAAAGGAAACAAAAATGCTACAACTAAAGCTTTTTTTATCCCAGCTCCATGCACCTGTCGATATATAATACCAAATGGTACAAAAATCAGAATATTTCCTACAATTTGGATGAAATAACTAAGATCCCCAGATAATGCACCTTTCCAACAATCCCAAGTAGAATAAAACGGTAAAAAATTAACATTTCGAATATTCCAGTTTACTTCGCTGTCATGTAGTATTCCTAATAAAGTTAATGAAATAATACATTCTACGACTACAAACTCTAAAAAAATGGTAATCACATCGGATTTTTTCTTCAGACTAAAAGTTAAAATTGCCAATGCCAGTAATAAAAGAGGAGCAGCTCCTATCATTCCATTTATTATCAATCCTAATCCAATTTTAATTGCACTCATTTTCTGTGCCTTCCTTTCTCTTATTGCAAATAATCAGGCATACTATCAACAAATACGCTATGAGGCAAAACAACACGCTGCCTTTTTCTTCCGAGAAATTATGTAGATATATACTATTTCTTAAGACAATATGCGCACCCAGTAAAAACATAATATAACATCCCAATACATGGATTATTTCTGTTAAAACTATTTTAGTCTGTGTCACCACATTATAGGTACCGATCTTTTTAGTCTTTAAGTAATCATAACTATATACCATTCCATGTAAAAATAGAAAAGCAATCCCCGCAAAGACAAACAGATACGCGGTGGCTTCTGAAACTGGAATATCGAGCTCTGCATAACGATTAATTACCCGATCTTCCAATTTCCATTCCAATCCTATATCTTCTGTTATCTTCTGTAATTTACTTGCAATCATCTGGTATTCATCTGCCGATTCATAGACCACTAATCCACCTACTGTTGCACTCAAAAACCATTCCTGCATAATTTTTTCATCTTCTGAATTTGCTTTTGCATCAAAACATAATTTCGGAATTGTAAAAGTTGAAAAAGAGGTATCTATACATTCAATATAATTGTCCTTACTTAAAACACCTACAATGTTAAGACATATTGGAATGCCATTATATTCACCTTTTACAGTATCTCCAATCCTATATTGGCTTTCCATTTCTTCTGAAATCATTGCTGGAATTAGGATATTTTTCATATCAGTAATATGATACTCCGGATCTATCATGTCTCCTTTTTTTAGATAGGCCCCCAATTCTTTCTGCAAGGCTGTTCCAATAATGTTGGCATCATCCACACCATCGAAAGCAATATTCGTCAGATAGTAAAACTGGTCAATATCAGAAACACCTTCCTGGAGCCTTTTCAAACGTTCAATAGCTTCGTCTGGAGTATATACATCTGCAATCGAACCATCTGTATAGTTTTCATAAAATAATGCATATCCACTCTCATTATTGATATTTTTATAATCTTCCTTCTCATTAATTGCACCTAAAATTGTTGTTCCAAATGCTAATAGTATCATTATTATAATCAGCATCATATTGTATAGCATTCTTTTTTTCATAGATTTCCTTCCTGCTCTCTTTCATTTTAGTTATAGCTAGTATGACATAAATAAATATACTATATCGTTCATAAAACATTATCAACATATTTTCTATTTTTTGTTAGTTGTTATTTATTATAAACAGCTAAAATATCTTTTCTACTCACATATGATATATTTTCATTATATTCACCATATAAATCCATATATTTCTCGTTCCAATATCTAGAATCCTCTGAATTATTACGGTTATCTCCTAATACCAAATAAGAGGCTTCTGGTATTTCGTAATTATAATCTCCCATTCCTCTTGTCCATTTATTTGTAATATAATATTCATTAATTTTTTTTTCATTAATTGTAACTATTCCATTAGTAATGGATACCTTTTCTCCAGGCAATCCAATAATTCGTTTTACATATACCTCTGATTTGTCTAATGGATATCGAAAAGTAATAATATCCCCCCTATGAAGCTGTGTTTCTTCATTTACCTTTTTACATACTATAAATGTATTCTCATGTATAGTTGGTTCCATAGATTCACTATCAATATAGTTAAACGAATAGTTCTGTTTCCATACAAACATTACACTAACTATAAAAAAAAATAACGTTCCAATTATTACGTTTTTCTTAAAAAGACTACCTTTTTTATTATCTATACGATTGAAGCACTGTATCTTCATGTTATTTATCTCCCTTACTTTTAGGAATATATAGAAAGCCAGAATTTATAGTATTAATTTCTGGCTTTCTATTCTTATGTTACTTATTGCTAATTAAATGTTTCATAATATACTGATGATTTCCAACCACTTTCAAACTTCTTAGATTTTCCGGTTTGTGCCGATACCTTTCCAGTATCCTGTGCTGATTTCTTAGTCTTGATCACCTTTCCGTCGTGTTTCAACTGGGATGTAGTTGTATGACTCTTTGACATTGTTACATATCCATAAGCATAATAACCATCAGTATCCTGTTGCACACTTGTATATGAATCTTGGACTCCATCAAAGAAACACCCTGCATGCGTTGTTACTGGTAAATTTGTACTTGCCAATGCTAATGTCAGTAAACTTCCTGTTACAAATTTTTTTAATCTTGTCATAATTATTCTCCTTTTAATTTTATTGTTCTTGCAGTTTTACAGTATTTTCGTACTTCCTTCTTCATTTCTCCCCTTTTCTTTTTAATTTCTGTTCCCTGCCACACCAATATGATATAGCATAAAAGTCATAGTTTTACCTTATTGTAATAGAATTACCATTTTTATACCTAAACGTTTCTAGAAGGAAACTTTAATACACTCACTATATAAAAATAGAGCTAAAACTGAGGTTTAGCTCGCTATATATAAATATATCCAGAATAAAGAATAAGTCTGAATGAAAAAATCAATCCCTCCGCTAGGCAAGGGCGAATAGAGTAATCTGTGGTGGGTATGGTGAAATTAAAAAGCCTCCTATGTTAAAATGATAATGGTGTCTCAAGCCATATCAAGAATAGGAGACGGTACAAATGTACAGTTCAAGTTTAGCACATACTAAATGGAAATGCCAATACCATATGGTATTTATTCCAAAACCAAAATCCTAAATATCGAGGAGAGTATTGTATGGAAGGTTGAAAAGTGATATCAGAGAAATAATAAAAAAACTCTGTGAATACAAAAAGTGGAAATAATAGAAGGAGCAGTATGTTCAGATCATGTACATATTTGCGTGGCAATTCACCTGTATTCGTCAATCGAATTTTCAGTCAAATGCTCATTGAAATTTCAGTCAGCGTAAAATTGATATAATGTAGCTCGAAATTTCCTGAAATCTCGTATTTATGCGGATTATAGGGTTTATTATTGCTGGGGGCTACACCCCAAACCCCTGTAAACTAACCGAATTTTCAATGAGCCAAGTGACCTATTTTTCAATTGCCATAAACACCCAAAACCCTTGCATATATTTTACCACAAAATGGGCTGAAAGTCAGTAATTTCAAGGATGTTCTGTTAATCAGCAGACACTAAGTAAAGGAACCACTTTAGTGGTGAGCAGGTAGAGGGGGGCTTGAGGCACCGCCTTTTAGGCGTGCATGTAAAATTCTCTTATAGGGCGAAAATCAAACTACCACTTGAAGTGGTGGTTGCTGACTAGCATATGATAAAGAAACTGTTCTATTTTAAAATTTCCAATTTCTGCACAAAGTATTCTTCCTGAATCGCTGTTGTCTTATAAACATTCTCATATCTTTTCAAAATCTCTTTTGCATTATGTAACCCCAATCCTCTGTTATCGCCTTTACTGGAATATCCGCATTGTTCCATCTTGCTAAAGGGAATTCCTTTATTTTTAAAACTATTCATGAGTATAATGGCAACAGTGTGTTCCTCTTTTACCATATTAAACTTAATTTCCTTTTTTTTACACTCCATGGCTGCTTCTATGGCATTATCCAAATAAATTCCTATAATACGGCTAAGGTCTAAGGTTTTCATAGCGATTGTCTCAATGGGTTCCACGATGTCAATATACACATCGATTCCCATTTCATGTGCATAAATAAGTTTGGAAGAGATTAATCCCTTTAATGCCTGATGCTTAATATTAGATAACTGATTCAAACGATAGTTCTCCCGGTTTATTGTCTGATTAGTTGGAAGTATGTTCTTGGTAAAATACTTTTCTAACCCTTCATAATCCTTCGCATCCAGATACCCAGACAAGGATGTAAGAATATTTACATAATCATGCTTAAAAGTGCGCAGGTTGGTATACATAGTTTCAATCTGTTTTGTATATTCCAGCAGATTTTCATATTGTTGCTTTTCATGCTCCATTTCTTCCCGCTCACGAAAGACTTTAAGCACAATAAGGGAGATGGCAATGGTAAGGAAAGTGTAGGCTCCGAATAGAATCAAGTTTGTCTGTGTTACACCATTTGGGAAATCAGCTTCTCTTGCTGCCCATCCGTTGATTAAAAATACAATGGTGCATAAAATAATATTTCCGCCAATCAGCCAAATCATTTCTTTTCTTGCTTTCATTTCACCAAAAAAGGAACCATATTGTATCATTTTTCCTAATAAGAAAGAAAATAAGAAAACGAAGATTGTAATAGATAAATCTATATAAAATACGTAGGGTAGTTCCAACAGTATTTGTTCTTTCTCAAAATGGAACATTGTTAAAAAGAAAAAATCAACAACATAGTTGCATAACACAATCAAAATATAGGAAATTGGTATATAAATTAATTGAATCCAGGTGCATTTCATAATACCTAGAAAAACAAGGCTAAATAGAATGAAATCTAGTGCTAATGTAATTTCACCTATATTATATAAACAGGAAAAGAACATTATTAAAAAGTAACATATCACACAAAGGATTCTTTTCTTTAATCCTATTTTTTGGGTAAAAAGACCATTCAAGGCAATTGGCATCCATAAAGAGCCAAAAAAATATTCACAAAAACTCACCATATATTTACACCTCCTGAAAAAATCTCTGAATATTATACATTTTTTTAAAAAATTAAGCAAATCTGAGGTAAAAACTCCAGCATTGAAAGGTAAATTCATTTTATGTCTGCCATTTTTAGAAAAATCATGTTATCCCCAATCCTTATAAAATTTTAAAAAGTTATCCACATCTCAGTTTTACACTTTCCCTCTATAATGAATTTTGGACTAAAAAATTATGAAATTTTATATTTTTCTCTTGGCAAACA
>JBGVLO010000062.1:0-1635 GCA_045124315.1 Lachnospiraceae bacterium | reverse complement strand
ATTTTTTTGGAGATAATCAAGGAAGAAGTTTAGAAGAAGCTATTACATGTTGGAAATATAAAAAGAGTTTGCAAGGACATAATCGTTATGAAAAATCTGACCTTGTTGCGTTAGATTGAAAAATTGAATTCGGTGTTGAGTTTGGATGGAATCTTGAAAAGAGAAAATGAAAATCCTACAGATGGATTGCTCATTTGTAAGACGAAAGATAATGTGCTTGCCAAATATGCAGTAAACACAATGAATGTTCCCATTGGTATTTCTGAATACGATATGAACAACTTTGTTGTAGAACATTTCAAGAGTTCTATGCCAACAATTGCAGAGATAGAGAACGAATTAAGCGATAAATAAAGCTCGCGAAGCTTTGAATTTGTGGAGGCAATTTATGAATATTAGTATTGAACCTATATTGATTGAACAAAAATCTGTTTTCATTCAGATGATGGAGTTATACAATTATGATTTTTCAGAGTTTTCCGATGATGATATAAATGAATATGGATACTTTGGTTATCCACGTATTGATGACTATTGGAATGAGGAAGGAAGATATCCGTTCTTTATTAGAGTCGATGGCAAACTTGCAGGATTGGTTTTAGTAAGGTCTTGCAGTGAACATAATAATTTGTCTAATCCTCACAATATAGCTGAATTTTTCGTGATGAAAAAATACCGACGCAAAGGAGTTGGTAAGGTGGCTTCTATGAAGATTTTTGATATGTTTCCTGGCGGATGGGAAATATCACAGTGGCAAAATAATCTGCCTGCTCAGAACTTCTGGAAACAGATTATTAACGAATATACTAATGGAAAATATGATACATTTACCGCAATAGAGAAAGGTGAGGTGGGATTTACATTTTACAATTCACCTTGATAGTTTTAGAAATGTATATGTGCTTTGTGCGTCAAGTTCCAATTTGTGAGATTGGAAAATTTCAGGCTTTTGGTGAGTCTGAAAGCGCGTGAAGCTTTGAATTTGGCGAGGAGAATATGCGATGAAAGTCTATGATATTTCTCAAGAAGTTTTTAGTTGTGAAGTATATCCTGGTGACCCTATACCGGAGAAAAACGTGTTGAAATCAATGCAAAAAGGTGAAGTATATAATTTAACTGCATTTAGCATGTGTGCACATAACGGTACGCATATAGATGCTCCGTTTCATTTTATTAGAGATGGAAAAACAGTTGATGAGATATGCTTGGAAGCATTTGTGGGAATGGCTTATGTGGCAGAACATAACGGGATTGTTACGGGCAATGATGCTACAGAAATAATAGAAAAAGCCAAAAAACAGAGTTCTGATGCATCAAAGAGAGTTCTGATTAAAGGCAATGTCGAGGTATCACTAGAAGCAGCAAGGGTTTTTGCATCTTCAGATATTATGCTTCTGGGTAATGAATCACAAACGATAGGACCACAAGATGCTCCGATGGCAGTACACCTTACGCTTTTGGGTTCTGATGTTGTTTTACTTGAAGGAATTCGTTTGTCGGAAGTGTCTGAGGGTGTTTATTTCTTAAATGCTGCTCCGCTGAATTTATCAGGTGCGGATGGTTCACCATGCAGAGCTGTATTGATAGATATTGATGAGAGATAGATTTCAGTAAGCCAATATGTTTAACTGAGAG
>JBGVLO010000061.1:0-12231 GCA_045124315.1 Lachnospiraceae bacterium | reverse complement strand
TCACCTTATTGACATATTAGATCCAGATGAAGATTTTAATGTTGTAAAGTTTAAAGAACTGGCAAATGCATGTATTGAACAGATTTACTCCAGAGGAAAGATACCGATTTTGGTAGGCGGGACCGGATTTTATATTCAGGCAGTTCTAAAGGATGTTTCCTTCCAACAGGAAGAAGAAACAGAAATTCGAATGGAACTTGAAAAATTAGCACAAGATAAAGGGGCTCATTATCTTTATGAACAATTACAGAAAGTGGATCCGGAAAGTGCAAAGGTGATTCATGAGAACAATGTGCGTCGGGTAATTCGGGCGTTAGAATATTTTGAACAGACCGGTTGTAAGATATCGGATCACAATCAACAGGAAAAAGAAAAGGAATCTCCTTATAATTTTGCCTATTTTGTTTTGGAGCAGGACAGAAAGATTTTGTATGAACGAATAGAGAAGCGTATCGATCTTATGATGGAGCAAGGCTTATTGGATGAGGTAAAAAGTCTATATAAAAAAGGTTATGGGCGAGATTTGGTTTCTATGCAGGGGATTGGATATAAGGAAATATATGCTTACCTGGATGGAGAATACTCGCTGGAAGATGCAGAATATATTCTGAAAAGAGATACCAGGCATTTTGCAAAAAGACAACTTACCTGGTTTAAGAGAGAAAAAGATGTGGTCTGGGTGAATAAGGACCAGTATCAAACAGAAGAAGAACAGCTGGCATATTGCAAGAAGGTTTTACAAGAAAAAAATATTATATAAAGAATATTTTTCCAATTTGGTGGAAAATTAAGAAAGGAAAAGAAAATGAATTTAGAATCAATGTACGAATCGATGAATGTAAGCAAGAAAGTAGTAGAATTTTGTGAAGAGATTGAAGTGGGATTAAAAGAACGTTTTGAAAATATTGATAAGATGGCAGAGTACAATCAGCTAAAAGTGTTGCAGGCTATGCAAAAAAATCGTGTCAGTGATATCCATTTTTCTGCGACTACGGGATACGGTTACAATGATTTGGGGAGAGAAGTACTGGAAAGTGTGTATGCGGATACTTTTCATGCAGAGTCTGCATTGGTTCGTCCACAGCTTACTTGCGGTACCCATGCTTTAACAGTAGCTTTGGCTGCTAATCTTCGTCCGGGGGATGAGTTGTTATCACCGGTTGGGAAACCATACGATACCTTAGAAGGTGTAATTGGAATAGGAGAGAATAATACTCCGGGATGTTTAAAGGAGTATGGAATTTCTTATAATCAAGTGGATCTTTTGGAAAATGGTGAATTTGACTGGGATGGAATAAAAAATGCAATAACAGAAAAAACAAAGATGGTGACCATTCAGCGCTCAAAGGGATATCAGACAAGACCAACCTTATCCGTTGCCAGAATTGGTGAATTAATCGCTTTTGTAAAAGAGATAAAGCCGGATGTAATCTGCATGGTAGACAATTGTTATGGTGAATTTGTAGAGGAAATAGAACCTACAGATGTAGGGGCAGATCTTTGCGTAGGGTCATTGATTAAAAATCCAGGTGGCGGTCTGGCACCAATCGGAGGGTATATTGTAGGAAAAGAGTGCTACGTGGATCAATGTGCATATCGTTTAACTGCCCCTGGACTAGGAAAAGAGGTTGGGGCGACATTGGGAATTAATCAGCAATTATTTCAGGGATTTTTCATGGCTCCACAGGTAGTATCCGGAGCACTAAAGGGAGCAATCTTTGCAGCAAATATCTATGAAAAACTTGGTTTTTCAGTGGTTCCAAATGGATCAGAAAGCAGACATGATATTATTCAGGCAGTAACTTTGGGAAGTGCGGAGGGCGTCATTGCTTTTTGTGAGGGAATACAGGCAGCAGCTCCAGTGGACAGTTATGTAGTGCCTGAGCCATGGGCAATGCCGGGATATCACAGTGATGTAATCATGGCAGCAGGAGCATTTGTTCAGGGATCGTCTATCGAATTAAGTGCAGATGGACCAATTGAAGAACCATATGCTGTTTATTTCCAAGGTGGACTTACCTGGTATCATGCAAAATATGGAATTATGATGTCTTTGCAGAAACTATATGAAAAAGGCTTAGTAACTTTGTAACTATTCAGAGTATGCAATTTGAAAAATGCCAGATATATAAGATGTCTAAAAATTTTGTTTATGGCTGAACAGTAACAAAAAATAGTGAATATTTTGTGAGATTGCTATACAAAAAATCTTTTGTGTGCTAAAATATAGAATGTTTTTGATGCTGATAAAGTTTTTACAAGAGAGAGAATATACATTTCTGGGAAGAGGTGTATATATGAAACATTTAACATTAAAAGAATTGCCAGTTTCGGAGCGTCCTTACGAAAAATGTGAGCAATACGGCACGAAGGCTTTGTCGGATGCGGAATTGCTTGCTGTGATTTTAAAAACAGGAGTTAAAGGGGAACGTTCCATTGAGCTGGCAGAGAGAGTATTAGCTTTCTCGGAAGAACGAACCGGATTGTATGGTTTACACTATCATACAATGGAAGAACTGATGACAATACGGGGAATTGGACGGGTAAAGGCAATTCAATTAGTTTGTCTTGCAGAACTGACGAAGAGAATGGCAAAGCAACAGAATGGACAGCGCCCTTTGCTTACAGCACCAGATGTGATTGCAAATTATTATATGCAGGATTTAAGGTGTTTAGAGCAAGAACAGGCTGTGTTGCTGTTGTTGGATACAAAATGCCACAAGATAAAGGATTTTGTTATATCAAAAGGGACTGTCAATGCTTCAATAGTGGATCCAAGAGATATATTTATAAAAGCGTTGCAATATAAAGCGGTTAATATTGTGCTGATACACAATCATCCCAGTGGGGATGTAACGCCGAGTAAAGCAGATATACACTTGACAGAAAGAATTCAAAAGACTGGAGAGTTGGTAGGGATTCCTTTGTTGGATCACGTGATCATCGGAGATAATTCTTATTTAAGTTTTCGTGAGCAGGGATTGCTTTGAGTGATGGATTGGAAGGAGTATTTAAGTCGGAATGATAGGCAGAAGATTGTTGGGGATAGATTTTGGGACAAGCGAAGTGAAAATATATAAGAATGGTTCGGGCATTGTATTAAGAGAAAAAAATGTTGTAGCAATGAAAGGAAAAAAAGAGATCGTTGCTGCAGGGAATGATGCGTTTGATATGTTAGGGAAAGAACCGGAGAAAATAGATGTATCTATGCCAATAAAAAACGGTGTGATTGCAGATATTGGAAAAATGCAGACACTTTTGGATGGGTTCCTAAAAGAGATATTTGGTGGGAGAATTAAGAACTCGGATTATATAGTAGCAGTGCCAAAGGATATTACAGAAGTAGAAAAAAGAGCATTTTACGAGGTGTTACAAAAGTCAAGTGCGAAAATACATTCTTTGTATGCAGTTGATAAGCCGTTAGCCACAGCGTTAGGTATGGATATTGATATTGCGGAGGCAAGAGGAGTGCTTACGGTAGATATTGGAGCGGATACAACAGAGATCGCGGTTATTTCTTTAGAAGGAGTTGTGGTTAGCAAGTTGTTACCAATAGGAGGATTTAAGTTGGATTCGCTGATTCAAATGGCAGTGAAGAGAAAACACAATCTTTTGATTGGTGAAAAGTGTTCGGAGAGACTGAAGATTTCTTTGGCTTCTGCCACACAGTCAGAACCAGAGAAATTACGTGTTTATGGAAGGGATGTTGTAAGCGGTCTCCCGGGGCACGCAACAGTGGATGCGGAGTTAATATACAATGCAATTAAGGAGCAAATTTCACAGATACTGGGAGCAATTCGGCAAATTTTGGAACGGACTCCCCCAGAAATTTCTGCAGATATATTAGAAACAGGAATTTATGTATCCGGTGGTTCTGCTCACATTCAAAACTTGGAAAAGAGAATTCGGGAAGATACGAATTTGAAAGTGAATATAGTAGAAGATGCGGAAAATGTTGTTGCCAAAGGCCTTGGCAAAATTATAGAAAATCGTAAATTATTGCGGCTTACGAAATCAGTTCGATAGAGCGATAGAGAAAAGAAAAGAGGTAAAACCATGCGAAAAAGGAATAATTTTTCTATAGATCCGAAATACTTATTGGTGTTTTTTCTCATTGTATGTTTGCTATTAATTGTTACTTCATACAAGTTTAAAGACAACTATTCGCCTGTTCGTGCAGTAGTAGGTGATGTGGTAACACCTATGCAGAAAGGAATCAATGGCGTGGGCTCTTTCTTTAGTGGAAAGATGGAATTGTTTCAGACAAAGAAGGAATTGCTTGCTGAGAATAAGGAATTACAAAGTGAATTAGATGCGTTAAAATACCAAAATCGTATTTTAAAAGAGGAGAAAACTGAGCTTTCCACATTGAGAGAATTGGTTGAGTTGGATGAAAAGTACCCGGATTACCATACAGTGGCTGCCAGAGTGATCGATAAGGATCCGGGAAATTGGTACAATGTATTCAAAATTGATAAGGGGTCTGATGATGGACTAAAGGTCGATATGAATGTACTGGCTGGAGATGGTGCCGGAGGTGGCCTTGTTGGTATCATTACAGAAGTCGGGCATAACTGGGCAAAAGTCCGTGCGATAGTAGATGACACCAGTAAAGTTGGAGCTGTTATTTCTAAGAGAAATTGTATTGTAAGTGGTAATTTGAGTTTAGAGTCGGAGGGAATTCTATTTTTTGATGACATGGAAAAACCAAAGGAAGAAGTAAGAATCGGTACAGAAGTTACAACTTCCTACTTGAGTGAAAAGTACTTACAAGGTATTCTGATAGGATATGTAAAGGAAATTAATTTGGATAAAACAAATTCAACCTGTTCCGGTTATATTACCCCGGCTGTAGAGTTTGATCAGTTAGAAACTGTTTTAGTCATCACAGAATTAAAGGAAAAACTGAATCCTAGTCCAGAAAATTAAAAATAGAACTGTACATAGGAAGAGTCAGAGAAAGGGCTTGAATATGAAACGTGGTATAATAATGTCGATAATCGTGTTGCTCTGTTTTTTGCTTCAGACAACTGTGTTTCAAGGACTTGCGTTGTCAGGTGAAGTACCAAATTTAATATTGATTGCTGTGGTTGCAGTGGCATATATGCGAGGTAGAAAAGAAGGAATGCTGATTGGTTTTTTTAGTGGTTTGCTCATCGATCTTGTATATGGGGATCTTGTGGGAATGAATGCAATATTATATGTCATTATGGGATATTTAGTTGGTATGTGTAATGAGATTTATTATCGAGATGAATTGTCTGTGCCAATTATATTGATCGGTATTAGTGATTTCTTCTTTAGTTTGGCTTTTTATATATTTAATTTTTTAATGAGAGGACGACTAGATGTATTTGGATATATATGGAATACAATTCTTCCGGAAGTGGTGTATACTGTGTTGATTGCATGTGTTCTATATAAGCCATTGCATTCCTTGAACTATAGACTGGAGCGTAAAGAGGATACAGAGGAGGCATTATAGCGGATGTTAGAAATATTACGTGAATGGTTTGACAGTGTGAAACAAGCCCGTACATTTCCTATTGTAGTTGTTTATATTTTACTGATTACAATATTGGCAAATCGTATTTTCACTCTGCAGATTATTAATGGAGAACAGATTGCACAGGAAAGTCAAAGAAAACGAGAAAAACAAAGATATACAAAAAGTGCGAGAGGAATTATTTATGATTGTAATGGTGTGAAATTGGCTACAAATGAACTGGTATACTCTGTGACATTGGAAAACACTGGAGAATTGAAGACGAATGAAGAAATGAATGCCATGATTTATAAATTGGTTAAAATTCTTGAAAGAAACCAGTGTAGTTTGAATGTAGAATTTCAGATTTCCATGAATAAAAAAGGAAATCTTGAGTTTACAGATGATGAATCTGCTATTAATAGTTTTAAAAGAGATGTGTATTGTGTGCAAACGGTAGATGATCTTTCAGAAGAGCAGTTGGCAGCGACCGCGCAGGAAGTATTCGATTTTTTACGGGATAAGGGTTCGGGAAGTAATCATTTTGATATATCAGATGAAATATATGAACAGGAAGATATTTTAACAATCATGAAGGTTCGTTATGCTTTGTTTTTGAACAGATACAAACAATACATTCCGATTGTCATAGCAAGTAATATTGATGATCAAACCAGAATTGCAGTTGAAGAAAACAGTTGCGACCTTCCGGGAGTGGAAGTGGCAACGGACACTTATAGAAAATACACACAGGCGAAATATTTTTCACATATTCTGGGATATACCGGATCGTTAGGAGAGACGGATATAGAGAATTTAGCAAAACGTCAGCTGGGTGAAAAATATACAAAAAAAGAACTGAATCAGACAATAAAGAAATTAGAAAAAAAATATACGGACCAGGATCAGATTGGTAAAGGTGGAATTGAGAAACAATACGAGTCTGTTTTACATGGGTCAAAAGGATATGAGAACTTAATCGTAAATGGAACAGGTCGTGTGCTTGAGGTAAAAGAGAAAAAAGAGGCGACTCCAGGTAAAGATGTATATCTGACAATCAATTCGGAATGGCAGAGAGCGTGTTATGACATGCTCGAAAAGGAATTGGCGAGTATTCTTTTGTCAAAAATCCATCGTGGAAAAGGGAATGGAACGAAAGGTAGAGCAGCGGATGGAATTACAATTTCTGAATATGATGTGTATTATGCGCTAATAGATAATATTATAGATATCTCTACACTAAATGATACAAGTGCATCAGATGCAGAGAAAAATATGTATAATAAGTTTGTGAGCAGAAGAAATGATGTGCTGTCCAAACTTAAGACATACTTGGCTGTGAACAGTACCACTTCTACCGGTGAATTGTCTGAGGAATATCAGGCATATCAAAGTTGTGTATATAATTTCCTGAAATCAGAAGGAATTCTATTATCAAGTGAGATAGATACATCGGATGAGACTTATAATAAGTTTTATAAATACGAAAGTATCGGCTTGAGTGAGTTTATGCAATATGCAATTGCAAATAAATGGGTAGATATGACAAAGTTGGATGTAGGAGAAGAGTATTTCAGTAGTACAGAGCTATATTCAAAAATTCTTAACTATACATTGAAAAACATCAAAGATGATGAGGATTTCTCGAAAAAGATTTACTATTATATGGTTTTTGACGGGTCTCTTACAGGAAATCAGCTTTGTGTAATCTTATTTGAGCAAGGTGTGCTGGCTTACAACGAAGAGACGGTAGAACGTTTACAGGTCGGTGCAATTGATGCTTATAGTTTTTTGCGACAACAGATTAGTAACTTAACGATTACACCTGCTATGCTTGCTCTAGAACCTTGCTCGGGGTCAATTGTTGTAACCGATCCGGATGACGGTTCGGTGAAGGTATGTGTGTCCTATCCAGGATATAATTCCAATAAATTTGCAAATAAAGTGGATGCTTCCTACTTTTATAAGATGAGTAGAGATTCTTCCTCTCCTTTGTTTGACCGAGCCATAAAAATGAGCATTGCTCCCGGTTCCACATATAAGCCTCTTGTATCCATAGCGGGACTTACATCTGGAATTATTTCTCCTGGTACGAGATTTAACTGTTCCGGTACATTTACAGAGGTATCCAATAAACCGAGATGTTGGAATCATTCTGGTCATGGAAGTATACCGGTTTCCAAAGGAATTGAATATTCTTGTAACTGTTTCTTTTACCGGGTTGGGTATTTGATGAGTGATAATTATACAAATGACAGTAAGGGGTTGGCAACCCTTCGAAGATATGCGGAGATGTTCGGATTTGATGGTGTTTCCGGAATTTCTCCAGAAGAAACAGAACCACACATTTCAGATGAGTATTCAGTAATGTCTGCGATCGGTCAGGGAAATAATTCTTATACGCCTGCGCAATTGGCTCGATATGTGACTACATTGACAAATCAGAAAGTTTGTTATGATTTGAATGTAGTATCTAAAGTAAAGAGTGCAAATGGAAAAAAAGCCAGAACACATAGGGCAAATGTGCATAGTACATTGGAGAATAGTGGAATTTCTTCTACAACATGGAATACTGTATATACGGGAATGTATGGCGTTATAAATGGAAGTCAAAGTTCAGTGGATCAATACTTTAAGTCATTAAAAGAGGATGGATATGCAGTTGCTGGAAAAACTGGTACTGCCCAGACAAACAGTTATCATCCGAATAATGCGTTGTTTGTTTCTTTTGCGCCGTATGGAAATCCAGAGTATTGTACTACTGTGGTAATTCAAAATGGATACACATCAGCCAATGCCGCAGAGACAGCTAGTAATGTATATAAATACATTTTTGCTAAGACGAAAAAAGAGAAGCAAAACATATTAAAGCAAGCAGGTTCGCTTGTAAGTACAAGTGGTTCGTCGCGAGTGGATTAAAATGAAGCGATGCTTCTATAACTAAGGAAATGAACAAAAAATAAAAAAATAATTTGAAGATGTAATAAATTTTGGTATAATGAACAAAGTAGTACTTAAGGAACATACAGGAAGAGGGATGTAGATACATGAACGGTACAGTTATGATCAAAGGAAATAAATCTGGAATTGTCCTTGTATTAGACAAGGATGTGCAGTTTGATGCCTTAAAAAAAGACATTGCTGATAAGTTTAAAGAGACGTCGAAATTTCTTGGAAAGGCAACTATGGCTATTAGTTTCGAGGGTCGTGAGCTTTCTGTTGATGAGCAGAAAGAGGTACTTTCTGTTATAGAAGAAAATTCAGAATTAAAGGTAGGTTATGTCGTTACAAAAGAAAACGAACAACATAAGTTGAATCGAAAGAGTATTGAGTCCAGAGTCTCAGAAATAAATAGCAATACCGGACAATTTTACAAAGGAAATCTGCGTTCTGGACAGGTTCTGGAAGTAGAGACAAGTGTTGTAGTAATTGGTGATGTGAATGCCGGAGCAAAAGTTATCTCGAAGGGGAATATCATTATTATTGGTAATTTGAAAGGAAATGTATTTGCCGGTGCAGGGGGAAATAAAGAGTGTTTTGTTCTTGCTCTGGGAATGCAGCCAATTCAGATTCGTATAGCAGATTTTATCGCACGAGCTCCGGATAAAGAAGATGGAAGACGGTTGTTTAAAGAAAAACATACTTTGTTTGGAAGAAAGAAAGATAAGAAACAGCCATTGGATCCAGTACAAACACAAGAAATAAAAATAGCCTTTGTGGATGGTGAAAACATTATGATTGAGCCATTAAGCAAGGATGTTTTGAATGAAATAAATTTATAATATTTGGAGGAAAACTATCATGGGTGAAGTTATTGTAATCACATCAGGAAAAGGTGGCGTAGGTAAAACTACGACTACAGCAAATGTAGGAACTGGCTTAGCTAAGCTTGGTAAGAAAGTTGTATTAATTGATACGGATATAGGACTAAGAAATCTTGATGTAGTTATGGGATTAGAGAACCGCATCGTATATAATTTGGTTGATGTGATTGAAGGTAATTGTCGAATTAATCAGGCATTGATTAAAGATAAGCGTCATCCGAATCTTTATCTGTTACCTTCTGCACAGACAAAGGACAAATCAGCAGTATCACCTGAGCAGATGAAGAAATTGGCAGATCAGCTAAAAGAAGAGTTTGATTACATATTAATGGACTGCCCAGCTGGTATTGAGCAAGGTTTTCAGAATGCCATTGCCGGTGCGGATAGTGCTTTAGTAGTGACTACACCGGAAGTGTCAGCAGTGCGTGATGCAGATCGAATTATTGGTTTGCTGGATGCGAATGAGATGAAGCAGACACATTTGATTGTGAACCGTTTGAGAAATCAGATGGTAAAAGATAATAACATGATGTCAAGCGATGATGTTGTTGAAATTCTAGGCGTAGATTTGATTGGTGTAGTACCTGATGATGAGCAGATTATTGTATCTACGAATAATGGTGAGCCTTTAGTAGGAACCGATGCATTAGCTGGTCAGGCATATATGAATATTTGCCGTAGATTATTAGGAGAAGAAGTGGAATTATTGGATTTAAGTGGAAAACATGGCTTTTTCTCTAGATTGGGAAGCCTGTTTAAGAAGAACTAGGAGGAAATGACATGGGTTTTGCTGATTTTTTTCGAAAAAAATCATCTGGTAGCGTGGCAAAGGATCGATTAAAACTTGTATTGGTTTCAGATCGAACCAATTGTTCTCCAGAGATTATGGAACAGATGAAAAATGATATTATAGATGTAATCTCCAAGTATATGGAGATTGATATGGAGGGCTTGGATATTAAGATTTCTCAGACCGAGTCAGAAGATGGAACAGGTAATTCATGTCCTGCTATTTTTGCGAATATTCCGATTCGTGAGATGCGTGGCAATGTGAAGAATGACTAAATATAAGGATGTGTTTACATGTTTAATTTTAGACAATATGATTGGAAAAAATATAATTATGTATTATTGATTATTATGGTGGTTTTGGGTATATGTAGTGCTTACTTTGTTAAGTTTGCTGCTACCCAGACCATGGGAATAGAGCAGTCAGGTGCTTATTTCAAAAAGCAGATCATATGTTTGGTTATGGGGTTGGTTATTGCTATTGTGGTTTCCTTAATGGACTATAAGCGAGTATGTGATTTTGCGATTATTTATTATGTGATATCGACGCTTTTGGTTTTGGCTACAAAGTTACCAGTTATTGGAACGGATGCTGGGACGGATTCCTATCGATGGATAAAAATACCTGGAACTAGTTTTACTTTTCAATCGTCTGAAATATGTAAAGTTGCTCTTATCATAACACTGGCAGTGTTCTTTAAGAATAAGTTAGAAGAGATAAATTCTATAAAGACAATTGTATTGGCTATTGTCATTTTTATGATCCCGACATCAATTATATTGACACAGTCAGATTTGTCATCAAGTTTAGTTATTTTCTTTATTTTTGCAATTATGATTTTTGCGGCTGGATTGTCGTATAAGATTGTAGTGCCGACTATATTGATTCTTATTCCTTTGGTTGTAGGCGGAATTTGGTTGATTCAACAACCGATTGTTCAAAATATAATACCAAAGGAGCATAGGTATCAGGTAGATCGTGTAGTTGCCTTTTTGCACCCGGACGATGAATATTATGCATTGAATGATAATTACCAACAATTAAAATCCGTATCTGCAATTGCCTCAGGGGAATTGACTGGAAAATTGTTGGATAAATCAGAGAGTGTCTCAAGAAATTATTCTTCCGTGGATGTGTGTGAAAGTGATTTTATCTTTGCAGTTATTGCAGAGGAGATTGGTTTTGTTGGTTCTGGCTTAATTTTGCTTTTACTATGCTTGGTTGTGTTTTCGTGTATACGAACTGCACAAAAATGTAATGATACGATAGGATATCTGATTGCTATTGGTATATCAGCCATGCTGATGTTCCAGATTTTTGCTAATATTGGTGTTGCGACACTGATTTTACCGAATACAGGATTGCCATTGCCTTTCTTGAGTAGCGGAATTAGCTCAATGATTGCATGTGCAATTGAGGTTGGTTTGATTATCAATATTGGAATACAGTCTGGAACTGGTGATAGAAGCGGAATTAGCTTCTTGTAATTAATAACAAAAAAAACAAAAAAAAATTGATAATTTTATTGAAATGTGATATATTTTAGATATAGTTATAATTTAGGGGGTGCAAAATGAATATTGGAATGATTGCACATGATTCAAAGAAAAAATTGATGCAGAATTTTTGTATTGCTTACAGAGGGATATTATGTAAGAATGAAATTTATGCAACTGGAACTACTGGTAGATTGATTGAAGAAGCTACAAATTTGAATGTTCACAAATACTTAGCTGGTCATCTGGGTGGCGAACAACAGTTAGGTGCACAAATTGAACATAATCAAATTGATTTGGTTATATTTTTGAGAGATCCGCTTACACCAAAGATGCATGAACCAGATGCGAATAAGGTAGTTCGCCTTTGTGATATTCATAATATTCCCCTGGCAACAAATCTCGCTACTGCGGAGCTTTTGGTGAAAGCGTTAGATCGTGGTGATTTGGATTGGAGAGAAGTAGTTCGATAACATAAAAAACATGCCTGCTACGTTATATAAGGTAATAATTTTATAATCAAACTATGTATAAAGGTACTATATTATCAAAATATAGTACCTTTTTTATATATACATATAATATAGAATATGGTAATATATATAATATGATAATCAATCTATAAGGATGGATAAC
>JBGVLO010000060.1:0-3405 GCA_045124315.1 Lachnospiraceae bacterium | reverse complement strand
GCCATTAAGAAAATCATCATATAATGGATATGTTCTGATTTGGCAATATTTACAGTGTGAATAAAAGTGTTCATTAAATCGGTTGTAATATTTCCATTGGTGGAGATATCCAAGTACGCAACATAAAATGATTTGTTGTTCTGCAAATAATTAAAGTAGGATTCAAATGAATCGACAGTTAAGCGGTTAGCAGAAATCAGCATTTGCTTGATAGGTAAACTTTTTTCTAATTCTATTTGATTCATCATATCATTAATATCTTCATAATGAGCGTAAAAGGAAGGTCTTGAAATCCCAGCTTCGTTGCAGATGTTGTTTACGGTAATTTCATTGAAACTTTTGACAGACAGTAATTTTTCAAAAGCAAGATGGATTCTCGCTTCGGTTTCTATGTAACGTTTGTTGTTGGATATATTCATGGTAGCCTTCCTTTTTATTATCTTTACAAAATATGAATTTATCTAACTGTTCTACATATTGGAATTTATCAATTAGTCATATCTATGATTCTTTCAATAACTTTAGCAATTTTTTCGCCATCCCAACCTAGGTGCCACCCCTCATCATCAATAACATCCGTTATGATATAGAGTGCAGAAGCGGAACATTTTCTATATTTTGGTAAGCGATGAATAACCCACCGTCTTGGATTCTTCATCGCTTTATATTTTAATCATTCATCGGCAATGTTGGATGTTTCATTGCTGTTATATTTTCCACATCAATAAGACCTGTACAGTGTTCTTTGATAAAATCACTCCATGGCATTAAATGCTCTATGCCTTCGGACCCATCTTTACAGCCCGGCATATAGAGCAACGCAGAAAGTGTATTTTGAATAGTTTCCTGCGTTGCTGTATTAGTGATTTCGATTGTGATTCCGTTTACGTTGAGACGGAGAGCCGGTGGAAGATTTATGGTCTCCTGATGTGTTGTCACCGGAACATCCATTGTAGTATCTTCGATAATTAATGGTACCACTTCTTGTGTTTCAACCGTGCACAATTGGTTACGTTCGGGAATTTCACAAGCCTTTTTTCTCAACTGTTTTACATGATAGTAAAATGTCGGAGATGGAATATTATGTTCCTGCAACCATTGGTAATCCGATTTTCCACTCGCTCTGCATTCCTGAATTATGTTTAGCCAGTAACGATCTTTTTCAGATAAGTTTTTTGGGTAATCCATTTGAGTGTGTCAGCTCCATTCTTTTTGTATTTTGAAGTAAAATGCTCTCACTTTAAACTTATTTGATAGCAAAATGCTCTTAAGTCAAAAAGTTTTTACATAAATACTTCATTTAAGAAGAATATCACACAAAAATGGTGGTTTGTGGAACGGTATGTTATTCATCGCTTACTATTTTTGTACCCGAAACTGGTGGTAAGATACCTAACTAAGATGCTATGTGAGAAAAGTCCAACGAGTTTCTTGTTGACGAAATAACAAAATTGTATATAATGGATATATACGATATGAAATGGAGTGGTGAAATGGATATTATTATAACAAATAATTCAGATTATCCGATTTATGCCCAGATTAAGGACCAGATCAAAGCCATAATATTGAATGGGGAGCTGAAGGAGGGGGACGCCCTTCCTTCCATGCGTCTTCTGTCCAAGGAACTGCGTATCAGCATCATCACAACAAAACGAGCCTATGAGGAACTGGAGCGGGAGGGATACATTGAGTCGCATACCGGAAAAGGCAGCTTTGTGAAGGGAATTAATCGGGAGATGCTAAAGGAAACGGCTATTTACGAGATTGAGTCGTTGTTTGATGAGATTTTGGACAAGGCAGAGCTGGCAGGAATATCCATGGGGGAATTAGAACAGATTATGCATATGTTGCAGGAGGAGAAGAAGGATGAGTAATTATGTATTAGAACTTTGTGATGTAACGAAAAAATACGAAGACTTCACATTGGATCATGTGAGTTTTCAGGTTCCCAGAGGGTGTATCTGTGGATTTATCGGACAAAATGGAGCTGGAAAAACTACTACAATCCAGTTAGTTTTAGATATCATAAAAAAGGATGAGGGTAGTATCAAGGTGTTTGATCGAGATATGGAAAAGGATGGTGCCGAACTGAAAGAAAAAATTGGTGTGGTATTTGATGAAATGGGTTTCCATGAGTTTCTTACGGCAACAGAGATCAATCGGGTTATGAAAAATGTATATGCAAACTGGCAGGAAGAACTATTCTTTGATTATTTGAAACGCTTTTCCCTGCCCAGAAAGAAACGCTGTGGTTCTTTTTCCCGTGGTATGCGGATGAAGCTGCAGATTGCGGTGGCATTGTCACATGAGGCGGAGCTTCTGATTATGGATGAGCCTACCAGTGGATTGGATCCCATTGTGAGAAATGAGATTCTTCAGATTTTTCAGGAGTATGTGATGGAGGAGAATCACACGATTCTTCTGTCCTCACATATTACAGGAGATCTGGAGCGAATTGCGGATATGGTTACATTTATCAACCGGGGGAAAATCGTTCTGTCCGGAAATAAGGACGAGATATTGGAACGCCATGGTCTCATAAAATGTAAAAAGGATGATTTAAAGAATATTGATCCTAAGGATATGGTTTCCTACCGGCAGTCAGCTTTCGGAGTAGAGGTTTTAGTAGTAGACGGGGGGAAATGTGCAAAAAAATATAGTTCCATGGTAATGGAGCAGACCACATTGGAGGAAATCATGATTTTCTATGTGAATCGTACGTAACAGTTTAGGTAGTCCTTGCACATGTTGCTGTGCAAGGACGTATGAAAGTGTAAATTAGGCGTGGCTCACAGCAATTTGCATGCGTAAGCTTGCTGTGAGCCGTAACAGGACAGCCCCTGGCTGAACTGTTACAACCGTATCCAACCAAAGACAAATGATTAAGAGGATAAAAGGAAAGGAATGTGTGTATGACAGGCTTGATTCGTAAGGACATGTATTGTCTGAGAAAATTATTAAAGATGTTTTTTCTGGTGACAGCCGGAGTAATTACATTGTCGGTATTGCTGATTATCAGTGCCCGGTATGGAAATATAGCTTCAGCAATTCAGGAGATGAAAGAAGAAAATGGAATGGGAGAAGAAGCGTTTTATTATTTTTTTCAGCTTCCCATCTGGCTTACTTTATTTATTCCTATGGCATTTCTTAGCATGATCGTAGAATGCTTTAAGGAGGATCAAAAGGCAGGTTTTTCCAAGACTATGTTGTGTTTGCCTTTGACGGATGCTCAAATTGTGGGCAGCAGATACTTGTCCTGTCTGCTTTTTACAATGCTGGGGCTGGCGGGGTCCTTTGTGGCAGCATTTTTTGTATCACTTGCATCTGATGTGTTCCGTCTGCAGAAATTGATGGGATATATATTTTGTTTCTGTGGAGGATTGCTGGTGTATATGAGTTTTG
>JBGVLO010000059.1:0-6767 GCA_045124315.1 Lachnospiraceae bacterium | reverse complement strand
TAGATTCCGAGCCAGAGGCAATAAAACCAGCCATCAGAAGCCTGCTTCTGACAAGGCATTTATGCCTTTGCCCTTGATAGTACGAAAAAGAACTGCTACACTGCTGTAAACGACGAGAAAGCTATCTGTTCTTGAGTTCTTCGCCGTCGGCAAATAACTGACAGCGGTTCTTTTTGATGCTGTCAAGGGTGGCGTCAGTTTACCACAACGCAATATATTTACAGTTTTCAAGGTTCATCTGAACCATTTTTTCAGCCCAGCTTTTTTCATAATTCACTTGACACTACCTACACATTTTCTATAATAATATCACTTTCATAGCTAAAGTTAAACCTTTCTAATTAGACCTATTTAAAGTATTCGCACCCGACAAAAAGGACTATCACGCAAAAGTGATAGTCCTCATTATACTATTCCTCAATACTGAAGCTACTCAATATCTTACTTAATTCACCTGCAACATTATTCAACACTTCTACACTATCCATTACATCTCCCATCATATCATTTTGTACCATTGCCTCTTCTGATACTTCCTGTGTATTATTATTTACTTCATCTGCGATGTTTAATATTTTTTCAAGTGCGTCTTGTAATGATACTGTACCACTGGTTACTTCCTGCGTAATTGCTACAACATTTGTCATCTCATCAGATACCTTTTCGATTTTCTTTTTAATATCAACAAAGCTTTCTTTTGCCTGATGAGCAAGCTCCATTCCTTCTTTTACAGAGTCATTACCTCTATCCATTAACTGAACAGATTCTACTATACTCTGTGATATATCATCAATAATTTTTCCTATTTCTTCTGCTGCATCTTTAGACTGATCTGCAAGTTTACCAACTTCATCTGCTACGACAGCAAAACCTTTACCTTGCTCACCTGCTCTTGCTGCCTCTATAGCCGCATTTAATGATAGTAAATTAGTCTGAGATGCAATATCTGCTATTAAATTAATTACATCACCGATATTGCTTGACATTCCTTCCAGTTCCTTAATCTTTTGATAGGTAGCTGAAACATTACTTTCAATTACGTCCATTTGGTTTACAACTATAGTAAGCTTTTCATCACCTTTAATGGCTTCATCCGCCGTCTCAGAAGCAACTTCTTTTACATTCATAACATTTCCGGCAATTTCTTCCATTCCCTGAGTGATTTCTTCTATCATGCTAGCATTTGTATGTGTTAATTCACTCTGACTTTGAGTACCTTGAACTGCTCTGCCCACTTTTTCAGCTATATCCACAGCTTTGTCTTTGGTTCCTTCAGCTTTATCATTTAATGAATATGTAATCTTTGTAATCTCTTGTGAATTACTATTTGTTTCAAGTACCAAATCATGAATATTTTTCTTCATATTTTCCATAGAATTGGCAATCTTACCAATCTCATCTGTTCGCTTTAATAAGCTTTCTCTTACACGAACCGTAAGATTACCTGAACCCACTTCATTACAAAATGCGATTAATTCTGCAAATACTCTAAACAATATATTTATCAAAATAACCAATATAACGCATGAAATAATACAAATAGCTGCCACCATTGGAATAGACGCAGCTCTCATACTATCTACTACAACGTCTATCTTCGTATTGTATATACCAACATCCATAGAACCATAAAGTTCACCATTTACATAAATAGGATACATTATGTCATATGTCCATGCCTGTTGGACATCAGCCCAAAAAGAGCTTGTCATAACTTCGCCCTTTGTTGCTGCCGGTACTGAATATCCTGTATCATCAGAATAGTTTTTACCTATTTTCTGCGTATCACTGTGTGCAATTGCTGTAACTGTTTTATCTATAACTATTGCATAAGCAATATATTCATTTTTAGCAGTCTTACTCTCTACAAATGCTTGAAGTTCCTCAACTGTTGCACCCTTTTCTATTAAAATTTCAGCCTGTGCCGCTATCTGTGAGTTCTCATTTATGAACTGCTCTATCATAGCCTCTGAAATATTTTTTTTTGCAACATTAAAAGTTACAAGCAATACAAGCACAAATCCTACTAAAAATATAAGTGCTGACGACAATGCAATTTTAATCTTTAATGAAAACGCCTTCATAAATACCACCTTTCTAATAATTTGCAATTATTCATTTAAATTATCAGTTATTTTAATTTTAACATTGATATTCATTTTTGTAAAGACTAAGTAAAGTGTCGGAAAAATTGTTTCATTTTCCGACACTTTACTTAGTCTCTACCATTATTAACCTTACCTTTTCTCTTCTTTACGCTAACCATGCCCTTCGCGCCCCTGACCGCTTTATTTGTAACGTTCACTTTTGCAATTCTAACAATCAGATTCGTACTTCGTAGCTTTTAAGCTAAAGAACTTTGATTTTTTATCATTTTAACAGGATGTACCGGATTATAGTCTTGCCTTGTATACAAATCACCAAATTTCTAATGAATCCTCCGTATCAATCCATATCTGCATAGTTCCACGAGATACAGTCTGGCATATTCTAGTGGATTATCTATTGCAAGGGCATTTAAGGCACACTCTGAATTAGGAGTAGTCTTTAATCCTTCCCCTGCCTTTGCACAGTCAATCCGTAGAATATATCCGGCATAAGTGCATATATCAATGCTGTTGTGGTAAATGTTGTAATCTGCATATATTATGTTCATCCAATCAATCCCTTCTGAAAATGTATTATAAGCATTCCATCCAGTTCCAACTGCCCTTTTCATAATATGTTATAAGTTGTAACCTGATTTTCTTTCCCTTGTTTTTTCCCTTATGAGGGTTCGTAAACAAGGGTAGAACGATATATCACGATACAAGATGTGATGGAGAGGACACCTACGAAAAATTTAGTGTTTTCAAGGGTTTTACAAGATTTCTATAACAAAATATAACAGTTATTAAATCCCTTAAAATACCCCAAGTGAGAATTCAAATTTGTTTAATTCCGAAAATAAGAATTTTATTTTTTCTTAATCGGATGTCTAATAACCGTCTTCCATTTTTCTGGAGCAACTTTTCTCGCATCCGATAGATATATCTCATGATCGCCGTTTGTCAAGCTAGATGTCAGTAAATCTTTTCAAATTTTTATTGGTTACTATGGTTGATTATCTGCTTTCCCGATGGTATCCAGGAAGAATCTATCCGTCATTGACAAACATCCTTGCTGATGTTCCGTTCGCTGAATGATAAATTATGCCTAGATAATTTTTGGATTATGCAGATCAATCTTCAGTTATGAAGCTGTCGCTTCATAACTCTCAAAATTTACTTCGGTTGTTTCCGATACTTTATCTGGATTTAAATGTACCTCAATTACGTCATCCCAGTTACGGGTGTCTCTTGACCCCCAACGTTCAGGATGAGCTGCTTTAGCGGCTTCATACACATCGCGACGCTTGGCAAGGATTTGCTTCCCTTTTCCTTCATGGCGTTCTGCTGGCGTTAAAAACTGAATTCCGCTGTGATGGTGTTCGAAGCGATACCATTTGCCGAAACGTGAACACCAACCACGGGCTGCTTCAAGCGTTTCAAAGCCTTTTGGCTGACAATTCGGTCTGTACTTCAAAGTGCGGAATAAAGACTCAGAATAAGGGTTATCATTGCTTACACGTGGTCTGCTATTCGATGGCGTTATGCCAAGTGCATATAAGTTTTCTAACATTGTGGAACCTTTCATTGGAGAGCCGTTATCGGAGTGCAATACAAGTGGTGTTGTGGTAAGTCTTTTTTGAGAAAGACAGGCTCTGGTAATGAGTTCACTGGCATGTTCTGCCGATTCTTCAGACCAGACTTCCCAGCCCACAATGTCTCGGCTGAATAAATCAATAATCAGATAAAGATAATAGAACATACCTTTGATTGGACCATTAAGATATGTGATATCCCATGTCCATACCTGATTTGGAGCAGTTGCTGTATATGATGTTGGCTTTGCATGCTTCCCTGGTGTCTGACTGCGGCCTCTATGAGATTGCATCTTGGCTTCCTTCAATACACGATAAAAAGTTGATTCTGAGGCAATGTAGGTGCCCTCATCTGCCAGAGCAGGAACAATCTGACATGGTGGCATGTCTGCAAAACGTTCACTATTGCAGGTTTCAAGTATCTGTGAGCGTTCGGATTCGGACAGCTTATTTGCAGGGTTTGAATGGTCTGCAAAAGCACGTCTATCCTCGTAAGTTTCATACGTTTTATTTAGTTTCTGCCAGCGGTAATAGGTTCTTTCTGTGATACCTAAACGCTCACATGCTTTAGACAAACGAGCTCCATTTGTTACTGCCTCATCAATAAGCTTAACTGCTTCCTTGCGATCTGAGGCGCTTATTGATCGTCCTCTGACTCACCACAGATCGCATTTGCTTTTTTTGATAGTACAAGTAGAGCGGCAGCCTCAGCCAATGCCTTATCCTTACGCTGTATTTCTTTTTCTAGTTTTTTACGAGTTTTCTGTTCTTCTTTAAGCTCACGATTTAGCTTTGCAGCTTCCTTGGCAACACCACCATTCGCATTCATGCAGGCATCACGCCAGGTTTTGATCTGCTCTACATATAATCCTTTTAAACGGGCATACTCAGCCAGTTCGATTTGATCTGAATCAAAATTATATTCCGTTATCATGTCATAACAGGTTTTCAGCTTCACATTGACATACAATACAGTCTGTGTAGTGGTTGAACCATCCTCATTTTCAGTGGTTTCACTTCCGGAACTTGTTGTGTAGGAACACATATCGTCAAATACCTCTTTGAGCCTGTTTTTGGAGGTATCATTCATAACGGTAGCAGTATCCCCAACGCCATATTTGACCATATAGATGGTGACAATATCATTGAAGTTTCCTGCACTTTCCCCTTCAAAATCCACATATACTATCTGCCCGGTATCGTATCCTGTGTGTTCATTTGCCAGAGTGTTTATATCCCTGTTACACTCCGAGACATATGCACTTGTAACCGTAGTCACTGTATCCCCCGACTCCAGTGGTAGGAGAAAGAAAGCAAATGGCGAATTGTAGAGAATAGCAATTACTGCTACTACCGGAAGAACTGTTACAGCAATGAGTAACACAAGTACCAGCAAAAATCCTCCCACTGCAACCATAATCTTTTTCAGCGGAAGTGCCATTTTATTGATAAACAAATCCTTAACAAGCTTTGCAAAACTATCCTGCTGCTCACCCTCTGCTTTCATCTTATCAAGAAAGAACTTAATCTTCCGGTTTCTGCTGTTTCTCTTGGCATCCATTTTATCCAGCTTATCTCCAACTGCCTTACCCACAGCCATACCATTCAGAGGAGCATACGGACCTGTCTCTGCTCCGGCTGCTGTCCCCGTTACCGGTCTTGTTGCAACATAAGCAATATTTGCCGCATCCTTTACTTCCTCACCGCCTTCCATCTGGCTTAACGCCGTCTGTGCCCCGGCTGCACCTGCCACCTTAATGGAAGAATTTTTTGTCTTAATGGACTGCTTAGATTCCTTCAATGCTGCCCGGTACTGCCTGAACATCCCCTTCTTTGCTTTATCAACCGGATGAATCGTACTTCTCCGAAACTTCTTGTTTTCAGTAGTTGCAATCTTCGACCCTTTAATCTTCGGACTGCGGTCAACCGTATAAATGTTGGAAGCTTTGATGGACGCTTTCTTTGGTTCATGTGTATGAAGCTTTGCTTTCTTCTTGGTATGGATTACCATAGGCTTGTCATCGACCTTTTTGATTTTCAATTTTCTCACCTTCTTTCAAATGCCAACAAAAAAGCCGCCATGAAGATGTACGCTCCATAACGGCTTAGTTAAATGTGATTTTTTCCTTTTGTTTTTCGTTCTGCTCAAGATTTTCTTCTTGACAAACAATACATATACCTATATTATAGGTGTTAGAAAGAAACGAAGTTTACTACCGTACAGCTATTGCTCATGCGGCTTGCTCGTTTCTTTTTTTGTTCTTACCAAATCATATAGATAAAGTTTTCCATCTGCATCACATCTTACAAGCATTCTTGTCGAAAAAATGTTATAACGCTCCAGATTTCCATCTTCATCATAAACCGGTATTCCAAATCTTGTATTATAACGATACCATCCAAATTGTGCCTTTGCACCATGTTTATTGTTATAATCAGGATACTGTGCCTTTTCAGAAGCAATCTGGATAAGTTCACCAATAGCAGGCGTAATGTTTGCCTTCGCTTTCATATTTGCACCTTTTAATCCCTTTGTATCATTTGAATGACTGAACTCATCCGGAAAATCAGAACCGATATATATTTTCTCTGAGGTTTCGGATATTTCAAAGTATTCTCCAATATATTCTTTCAGATACTGCTCTACTTCATTCCAATCTATCCCCTTCCTCGACTTAAATCTTATATCATTAATAAGGGCTATTTTTGAACCATCCAAATCCGTAATAATACTGACACTTTTGTTCATATTTCTCGTCCTTTCCTTTTCGTATCAGACATCTTTCGACATCTGATACGATTTTACCATAAGTGTCACAATTATACTATGAATTTTTCTGCTTTTCCTTCTCTTTCATTTCAATAATTTTTTCGTGTAAATTCGTGTTGTATAGCTTATAAAGACTGGTATCTTTTCTAATCTGATTATCAAACGGAATTACCACATTACCGCACTTTAACAGTCCCATACCGGACTGGCTGTTGGTTACGAAGCGGAGCTGTGCATCTGATACTCCGATAACTTCTGCCATCTTGGAGCTGTCTGTATGTGCCTGTTTAAGAAGTGCCACAAACTCACTGTTTG
>JBGVLO010000058.1:0-33469 GCA_045124315.1 Lachnospiraceae bacterium | reverse complement strand
CGACGATACCACCATCCAAAATGGTACAAGGAACAAGAAATTCCTCTATAGCAAATGCTGCAAGGATGGCTCCAATTAATATGGCAATGTAGTCAATCGCTGATTTTAATAATGTATTTTTTTTATGCATTGACAGCACCTCCTTTTTAAAATATGGTAACAGATAGGAAATATTTTCGTCAACAAAAAATGTTATTGTACAGTCGCATCCTGAACAGAAAAAACAAAAGAGCAGTCGAAAAAAATCGACTGCTCTTTTGTTTTTTAGTTAGTTCTCGCATAAGAATTGATCGTTATAAACACGAATTGTAAGAGTATCGCCAGAAGAAACATTAATCATAGGTAATACATCTACATATTTCGCATGATATAGCGCGTCTTCGGTAGTAAGCAGGTAAATGTAGGTATTTCCGTTTACTACAATTTGCTCTAATTTCTTAATGGTAACCTGTTGTTCTGTAAACAAGCTTTCATCTATTATTTCTTCTTGGGAAGAGGTTGCTTGCTGGTCTGTTGTAAGGGATTCCTCTTCTAATGCACTATCAATTCCCCCTGACATTCTTCTTTTGTATTTTTCAATACATTCCTTCTGGGTAGAAGCAGTTGTAACTATGTTATACTGTTCCGCGTTTACAGCTGCATACATTTTTACCAGTCCACCACTATCTTTTAAAACCATAATATAGGTTGCATATCCATCGATATTGATCAAACTTGGAAAAGAAGCTTTATAACCATATTGTTGTACTTCACCTTCTGCTGCGGTTTGTGCAGAGGCTTCGTCTGCACCTGCAATTGTATAGAAGTTTGCTTCTTTTGTTCTTTCGTTTGCAAGAATAAAACCGATGTTCGATGCATCACTGTTGACAGAAGTGACACCCGTATAAATCCAGATGTCGTTGTCCATGGCTATATATCCATAGTCATCCGTTGTGACTTTACAACCTACTGCAGATAGTTTAGAGTTCCAATATCCTTTTTGCAGGGTACCATAATAGTTGTATTGCGAACAAATTAAATCACCGTCGTATACCAAATCAATCCAGTCAGGAATTTCGCTTATCTTGTAATAAGAAGTGGAACCATCCACCGGATTTACAGTTACCACGCCCGAAACATCTCTTCCGCCAAAGATACCAATCTTGTTATCGTATACACTGGCTACATAATATGGAATACCTTCTTCATCGATTTCAAAATGCGCATTGTAAATCATTTTGGTCGGGTATGCAAAACGAATGGTTCGCATTAGGTTATGTGAAAAATATGCAGAAGGCACATATTTCATATTTTCGTTCAAGGTAACATATTCCGCGGACATATCTACTGGACTTACAAGTACGTAACCGGGAATTCCTGATTTTTTGTTCTTCATATATTTAAAAAATCCTGCATATTCAAGGGCAGATACTTTTGCCGGTGAATTGTCATAGGAAATTTGAGTGTAGTCATTACTTACATTGTATTGACTTACCAGGTTATTGAGAGAGCCAAGTTTTCTGTTTCCTAATTTACGGGCAGAGCTGGTGTCCATGATCGCAATTGCATCAGAAGAGAGTGTCTGCGAAAGATCCGTATTAAAATCACAGTCTTCGTTGACTTTAAGTAAAGATGCATAGCGTTTTGCATGAAGAAGTGGACTGGTAAATAAGTTACAAAGTCCAAATGCCACTACTAATAGGATAAGAACTACCGATAAGTATATGCTTGGTTTATGAGAAACAGAATTGAAATCTGCATATTTATATGCATGAAAGATCAACAGGCAAAATTCATAAGACAGGATATACACTATAATTAGTGCAGAAACTGAAATCCAGAAATCAGCTGCCTTTATGTTGATGACTGGAAGAAAGAAATAGTAGCCGATGGCTGCTAAAATTATAGTAATTAATAAAGATACAATAATACTTTTGACTTGTGTTTTCATAACAATCCCTCCGTTTGTTTTTTAGTAATACATAGATTTAGAAACCTACAATGTAGGCTTTAAAAAAGCTATACTTACTATTTCATTGTAGTGGAAAATAAGGAAGAATACAATTAATAAATGATTAAAAAGTGTAACAGATTTGCTTGACGTAGTTGTAAAATATTGTTAACATATAACAAACTGGCATAAAATAAGATATTAAAATTAGAATGAAAGAAATGCCAGAAGGGAACGGTGAAAAATGGTTACATACGATTTAAGCAAAGCGAAGGGACCGATTTATCAGTATCTGTGTGAGTGTATTAAGGAGGATATCCATAAGGGGAATCTGAATAGCAACGAAAAAATGCCGTCCAAAAGGATGCTGGCAAGTAATCTTGGTATCAGTACAATTACCGTTGAAAATGCCTATAATCAACTGATTGCAGAAGGGTATATGTATGCGCTTCCAAAGAGAGGCTATTTTGTGGCAGATATTGCAGAAATGAAAACTGTTACTGCACCAGTCAGGAAGGTGCTAAATATTAAGAAAAAACAGGATAACGAAGAGGTTTTATTTGATTTTTCTTCCAATCGAACAGAGAGGAAGGATTTTCCTTTTTCTATATGGGCAAAGGTTATGAGAGAGACAATCTCTATGAAGGAAAAAGAGTTATTAACCGTATCTCCCTGTGAGGGGGTAGAGGAACTCAGAGTTGCAATTGCAAATCACTTGGCCCATTTTCGTGGGATGGATGTGGATCCGGATCAAATAATAATTGGAGCAGGGACTGAATATTTATATAGTTTGTTAATTAAATTATTAGGAACGGAAAAGATTTATTGTATTGAAAATCCGGGATACAAAAAATTGCTTTCTATTTATGAAGCAAATCAGATCGTTTGTAAATTTGGGAATATGGACGAAAAAGGCATTCAGATTGAGGAATTAGAGAACTGTATGGCGGATGTGGCGCATATTAGCCCTACCCATCATTTCCCAACAGGAACGACGATGCCGGTAAGCAGGAGATATGAATTACTTGCCTGGGCAAATGCAAAGAATGGAAGGTATATTATTGAAGATGATTATGACAGTGAGTTTCGAATTAAGGGAAATCCATTGCCCACCTTACAGAGTATCGATGCATGCGAAAAGGTGATTTATATGAATACCTTTTCAAAGTCACTGACGTCTACTATTCGAGTGAGTTATATGGTGCTTCCGGAGCATTTGGCCAACATTTTCTTTCAAAAACTGGAATTTTATGCAAATACAGTGTCCACATTTGAGCAGTATACATTAGCTGAATTTATTAGTCGTGGGTATTTCGAGAAGCACATTAATCGAATGCGTTTGCACTATGGGCGAAAAAGGACAAAAATATTAGAAAGAATTCGAGAGGTGTTTACAGAAGACCAGTGTAAGATTGTAGAAAATGATTCCGGATTACATTTCTTATTGGAGTTTCATACATCTATTTCGGATCAGGAAATCAAGAGTAGATTAAGGGAAAAGCATATAAAAATTGGTGCTATTACGGACTATTATATGTCGCCGTCGGAAGACAAGCATCAATTTATCCTAAACTATTCCAATTTGGATATTGAAGGATTGGAAGATGCATTGTTGAAGATGAAGGCCATAATAGATGAGTAGGAGCGTAATAATATGGAAAAACAGAATATAAAAGCAGTTGTATTTGATATGGATGGAGTAATTTTTGATTCGGAAGTCAAAGTGATCGAGTGTTGGAAAGAGATTGCAGAAATACATAATATTGCAGACATTGAAAATTTTTGCATTACATGTATGGGACAAAATCGAGAAGCAGCGAAGCAAAAGTTTTTGGAGATTTATGGGGCGGATCAGCCTTATGATGATTACAAAAAGGAAATGTCGGATCTCTTTCATAAACGCTATGGAGAGGGGAGACTGCCGATAAAACCGGGAGCAGAAGAAATTTTAAAATATTTAAGGAACAAGGGTTATCAGCTTGCCATTGCCAGTTCTACTAGAAAAGCACTAGTGGAAGAGGAGTTGAAAAATGCAGGATTATTGTCCTATTTTCATAAAGTGGTTGGTGGGGATATGGTAACGAAGAGCAAGCCGGATCCGGAAATTTTTGAGATGGCCTGTGCAGAGCTTTCTGTCCCTGTAGAACAGGCAGTTGCCATAGAGGATTCTCACAATGGTATCCGGGCGGCTAAGGCTGCTGGCATGCATCCGATTATGATTCCGGATCAAATGCCGGTTACCGATGAAATGAAGGAATTGGCAGTTTATATTTATGATAATCTGTTGCAACTAAGAGAAATTTTGTAATAATTCAGTTGGGAGCGTTCATAAAGTGACAGAATATACAAATTGGCCTACAATATTTTTGGGGCTGAACGGTTATCAAATTTTATAAAACGAAAAACAGAGTTACTTTACAATATTTTCATGTTAATAAGGAGATAAATAAAAATGAACGAAGAATTTCAGGAATATGTTACTTTTTCAGTTACGGCATCAGACGGAAGAACAGTAGAAATGGCAGTAATGGACGAATTTGATTTTGAACATAAACATTATGTGGTAGGAGCTGTGATTGAGGATAATACAGTAAAAGAGGATGGATTATATATTTACAGGGCAAAAATTAAGGAGAATGATTTTACGGTAGAAAAGATTACAAATCATGTAGAATACGAAAAAATTTCCAGAGCATATATGGAAATGGATGAAATGACGGAGGAATAGAGGTAGAAAAGCGAACTATGATAAAACAGCATCGAAACAGAAGTCTTTCAAAGGATAAGAAAGCTTACTTTAATTATAAAAAAGGAACAACGCTGGTAGTAAAAAGCTATGGAAGTGGTGTGTTTACAGGGAAATCCTCGAACTGAAAGGATTAAAGTTTCGAAAGAAAAAAAGAAGTTCTAAGAGAAAATCATGCAATAGTCCGGCAAAAAGAAAATCGTTTCGATTAAAAAAAGAGTGTATTCAGTATGGTGATTATTCCACAGGAAATCCAACGGGCATTGGAAATTTCTTTTTTTCTATGTTATTCTAAATCCCGCAAAAAAACATACAAAATGGGCGTATTAAGAAGTATTCGATATAACATAGGAGGAAAAGAAGATGAACTTATCAATGGCAAAAAAGAAAGAATGGGAAGACTTGTTAAAGGAGTATGACTTAATAAAGGAAGGCGAGACCATCGAAGAGCATACAGCAGGAGATTATTATGCATTGCTTGATCAGAAGCGTGGAAATTATTTCTTTACCCAGGAGGCAGTGATTTTTGTCAGCGGTTATGGCTTTAACAATGTGGTTATGCCATATAAAGACATAAAAGAAATGAAAAAATGCTTTGTAGGACCATTCATTCCAACCGGTATCAAGCTTTCTGTGATAAATGAAAAGGGTAAGCTTAAGAAGCACAAATTATCTGTATTAAAGAGAGCAAGCTGGATGGAATATATTGCTAAGAGAGCAGGGATTTCATTTTAAGAGGCACTACATATCAGTTACTTTTAAGAATAAAGGAAGATAGAAAAAAATCTCTAGAGTAGAACTTACTTTAGAGATTTTTTTTGTCTAATGGCGCATATTGCGAATGGATGAAAGATTCTAATCTTCTATAGTGGTGGCTGAGGTGTAATACATATACAAAGAAATTGTAAAAGAATGGAAAAGAAGCTAGAGTGGTTTTGTGGTAAAATGAGAAGGTAACGGTGTCAGGTGTATAGGGAAAGGGATATTTGGCTTATTTTCAGTGTTTCGCTAGGGGGAATCGAAATGAAGTATAAAAATACAAAGAAATGTACGGCAATTATTATGGCTGCTATGTTAGCGGTGACCGGCGAAAGTTCAGTACCGGCATCAAGGGCAATGGAACAGGATGTGGAATTAACAGAAGAGACACAAGACACAATAAACGGACAGGAGCAAATAAAGAAGCCGACCGTAAGAGAGGTTATGTTTCCTTATATCTATACTGCAACAGGAAGTGTTGTGCAATCGGATAACCTAGGTGCAAATAATTATTGGACACGGGCGGATACCGTAAAGTCCTATTTGCAGAAATTGGAAAATGGGGATTTACAGCGAGTGGAAGCCATAGGGGATCAGGTTGTTATCGAGGAATATAATTCAGATTATCAATTGGTAAGCCAAAGGAAAATCCCTTATGAACTGTCTATATTTGGCGGATATTTTTTTGGAAACGAGTACCGGTTTTTGGTATTTGGGCAAGAGAATGATGCAGAAGAGGACGACAGAGAGATTATGCGGGTCGTCAAATACGATAAAGAATGGAACCGGCTGGCAGAGACGTCTGTTTGTGGTGCAAATACAACTCTTCCATTTCGAGCAGGAAGTCTCAGAATGACAGAAGAGAATGGAAATCTTTTTATACATACCTGCCATCAGATGTATACATCTGGAGATGGACGACGGCATCAGGCAAATATGACCTATGTGCTAGCAGAGGATCGTATGGAGTTTGATCAGTCCTGGTATGGTGTTATGAATATTGGATATGGATATGTCAGCCATTCTTTTAACCAATTTTTGATAGTAGAGGATGGAAAGTTGTATCGTATGGATCATGGAGATGCGTATCCTAGAAGTATCGTTATTTCAAAATGTAACCAGTCAGCCATAACAAATTGTAGTTTCGAGAGTGTCTGGTCTATACAAGGGGAAACAGGGGATAACACGACCAAGGTATCGGTTGGTGGTTTTGAGAAGGTGGGAAAAAATCTGGTGGTGGCAGGAAACTCCTGCACACAGGAATCAGAGGAAGCATGGAACGCAGATAATAAAAGAAATATTTTTCTTACCATTACAAACGCAGATACATTGGGAACCGAAGGGAATGAATTCGAATCGGAGGAAGAAAGCCAGGGAAACACTACAAAGAAAATTTGGCTGACCAATTATAGTGGGTCAGATGTTGTTTCAGTGAAAACACCGTACCTTGTAAAAGCATCGGATGAGCTTCTTTATGTAATGTGGGAGGAAGAAAATAAAGAGACCAAAACTACAACGGTGAAAATAGTGGGCGTGGATCCACAGGGGAATATAGTTACGGATATGGCAAGTATTTACGGGAGATTGTCAGATTGTAAACCGATTTACGAAAGTGACGGAACCATACAGTGGTATACCTCCAGTGATGCAGAGGCCGATTGTGGTTATGAATGGGATGATGAGGGAAATTTTTCTTATATCGAGAAAGCAGAAGAAACAGAAGTGAATTTTTATCAGGTAGATACCAGTAGACTTGGAGATTACCAGTTTAAGGAGAAAATGGACTTCTCAGAGGTGGAAGTTTTTCTTGAGCAAACCGATTTTGTGTACCAGGCTGAAAAAGAGCATACACCTGCAGTTACCGTTCTCTATAAAGGGTCATATTTAGAGGAAGGAAGAGATTATAAGATCAGTTACACAAATAATAAAAAACCCGGGCAGGCACATATTACTTTAACAGGAAAGGGATATTTTCAAGGAAAGAAAGAGTTGAATTTTACAATTAAGCCATGTGATATTTTCAGGTATACATTGGTTGCAACACCTGCTTCTATCGTTTATGATGGCAGCTACCATTGTCCAAACTGTTTTATTTTTGATGGGGAAAAGGAAATCAAGATTGACGGAGAATACCAAAATCAATTCCAATATGTTACAGGAGTGTATACAGTTACCTTTTCTGCTATTGAAAATCGAGGATATTCAGGAACTTTGACTGCCACTTATGAAATTACACCAAAAGATTTCGAACAGACAAAGGTAGAACTTGGAAGCTCCAATTTTATCTATACAGGACAGGAAATAAAAGCAGGAGTGATTGTGACAGACAATGGACGATGGCTGTTACAAGATAGAGATTATACGCTTTCTTATGAAAACAATAGGGAACCGGGTACGGCACAAGTAATCATTACAGGAATTGGAAATTATAAGGGAACGGTTACGAAGACATACACAATCCAAGGAAATGGAAATGCAACAACATCGGCACCAACAGGGCAGTCAACTTTTGCTCCGAATCAGGAATCAGATGGCATGACAGAAGTTCCAATAGTGAGACCAACTTTTGCTCCGAATATGGAACCGGATGGCACAACAGCAGCTCCAATAGTGAGACCGACTCTTGCTCCTAATTTAAGTCCAGTTGACACAGAAACAGTAGTGCCAACCGCGAGACCATCCGCAACTCCAAGGGTAACGAACAAACCATCCTTTATTTCATCAGCTACAAACAGACCAACGAGTAGCCGAACCCCTGCAACCGCAAAGCCGGTTTCGTACAATAGTTCGGAGGAATCCGGTTTAAAAAATAGCTCAAGTACCACTGTAGAAGAGGAAGAAGAGAATGAAGGAATAGACAATTATCAGTATTTAAAAAAGGTAAAAATAAGCGGAGTAAAAAAACTCAACAATAAAAAATACAAGATAATGTGGAAGAAATTAAAAGGTGTAGATGGATATCAAATTAAATACTGGAATTCGAAACAGAAAAAAAGTACCACAAAGACAGTAAGTTTTGGTACAAATACATTTACATTACCTGTCAGTAGCAAGAAAACTTATTATGTTCAAGTGAGAGCATATATCCAGGATGAGGATGGGAAAAAAATATGGGGAGTTTACAGTAAAAAGTACAAGGTAAAAGTGAAATAAGATACTCGATTATGATGAGAAAAGAAACGGTGAATTATTAGCTTTCCTGTAGAATAGTGTAAAAAAATAAAATTATTCGCGTAAAATAATGCGGTTTTTGGATAAAATATCGTTGATTTTTACGCGAATATTTTTTATATAAAAGAGAATGGCAAGAAAATTGCAAACACGACTTTCATTTGTTATACTAAAAACAGTTTCAAAAGAAAAAACAATATGGAGGAATAGGAAAATGAATAGTGTTACGATATCAGATGCAATTCAGTATGTAGGTGCAAACGATCACGAAATTGACTTATTTGAAAGTCAGTATGTTGTTCCCAATGGGATATCTTATAATTCCTATGTGATTTTGGATGAAAAGATTGCAGTTATGGATACTGTGGATTGGAGAGCAACTGAGGAATGGTTTTCTAATGTAGAAAATATGTTGAATGGGAAGACGCCGGATTACCTTGTGATTTCTCACCTTGAACCAGACCATGCTTCCAATATTGCAAATTTTGTTGAAAAATTCCCGACGGTAAAGCTTGTTGGAAATGCAAAGACATTTCAAATGTTACCACAGTTCTTTGATCTAGATATTCAGGAAGAACAGAAGATTGTTGTAAAAGAAGGAGATAAATTATCACTGGGAGAACATACATTAGTATTCTTCATGGCTCCAATGGTACATTGGCCGGAAGTTATGGTGGCATATGAGGAAAAAGAGAAGGTTTTGTTCTCAGCAGATGGATTTGGAAAATTTGGTGCTTTAGATGTAGAAGAAGACTGGGCATGTGAAGCAAGAAGATATTATTTTAATATTGTAGGAAAGTACGGAGCACCTGTTCAGACACTTTTAAAGAAAGCTGCCACATTGGATATCCAAACCATTTGTCCTCTACACGGTCCTATTTTGAAGGAAAACCTGGGATATTACATTGGTTTGTATGATACCTGGAGCAAATATGAACCAGAGAGCGAGGGTGTCTTTGTTGCGTATACTTCTATTCATGGAAATACGGAAAAGGTAGCAAAGGAACTTGCGAAGTTGTTGGAGGCTGCAGGAGTACCTAAAGTGGCGATTGCGGATTTGGCAAGAGAGGATATGGCAGAATGTATAGAAGACGCATTCCGTTATGACAGACTTGTATTGGCTGCACCAACTTATGATGGAGGAATGTTCCCTTGTATGGAAGATTTCCTTCGCCATTTAGCTGCAAAGGCTTATCAGAAAAGAACGGTGGGATTGATTGAAAATGGTTCCTGGGCTCCTATGGCAGCAAAGAAAATGAGAGAGATTCTTGACACAATGAAGGATATTAATATAGTAGAACCGGTTGTGACAATCCGCTCAACCATGAAAGAGGCGGATAAGGAATCTATGAATCAATTAGTTAAGGCGTTGATAGAAGGTTAGAATCCTATGTATACAAGGCTGAAACTTGGAATTTCATTGTTTTGTTTGGAATAGTGGCAGTAGTATTGATTACAATAGTAATTATAGGAATACTAGAAAAATATGTAATTAGCGTTATTACGTTTTTATTTATAAGGAAGCGAATAAAATGAAGTATCTTCAACAATTTTTGATTATTATTTTTATTTCCCTGCTGGGGGAAATTTTGAAATATGTGTTGCCTTTGCCCATACCAGCCAGTATATATGGTATGACAATTTTGTTTGTTGGTTTATTGACAGGAATCATACCGTTTAATTCAGTACGGGAAACAGGAAAATTTTTAATAGAGATCATGCCGGTTATGTTTATACCTGCAGGTGTAGGTTTGATGGCATCATGGGGCGTTTTACAGCCTATGTTAGTTCCTGTCAGTGTGATCACAGTTGTGGTACTGGTGGCTGTTATGGCAGTTGCAGGAAGAAGTTCACAATGGTTGATTAGAAGGAAGAATAGAAAGAAGGCATCGAAATCATGAATGACTTATTTTTAAATTCTGCATATATGGGGGTTGTAGTAAGTTTATTGGCCTACATGCTAGGGGTGAAGCTGAAGAAGATATTTAAGGTCGGAATACTGAATCCATTATTATTATCGATTGTGTTTACCATAGTGGTATTATTGGTGGCAGGAGTCGATTATAATACTTATGAACAGGGAGCAAAGTATTTAAGCTGGTTTCTCACACCCGCAACAGTATGTCTTGCTATTCCATTGTATGAGCAGTGGGAATTGTTGAAGAAGCATTACAAAGCCGTATTGCTTGGAATCGGTTCGGGAGTTGTAACGAGTCTGGCAACTACCTTATTGCTTGCAAAATGCATGGGTCTGACCCACAAGGAATATGTGACTATGTTACCAAAATCTATTACTACGGCTATTGGAATGGGTGTGTCAGAAGAACTTGGTGGGTACGTGACGATTACAGTAGCCGTAATTGTGGTGACTGGTGTTCTGGGAAATATTATGGGAGAAGCGGTGTGTAAAATTTTCCGAATCACAGAACCAATATCAAAAGGACTGGCTTTCGGTTCGGCTGCTCATGCCATTGGTACAGCCAAAGCCATGGAATTGGGCGAGGTGGAAGGTGCAATGAGTAGCCTGGCTATTGCCGTTACAGGAATCATAACAGTAATCATGGCTTCTGTGTTTGCGAGCTTCATGTAATGTTGAATACTGGAATGTAATAAGGAAGGGATGTAATAGTCTTTACAGGGATTATTACATCCTTTCTGTTTCTAAAAGAGTAAATTGTCTCTTAAGTCGATCCTTTATTTGTGCCACAAAATGTTCCGGGCCAAGTACTTTGACCGTTGGACCGAAAGAAAGAATTTCAATCAATAACTCGGTTTCGTCATTTTGATTATAATAAATCAGACATTCATAGTGCTCGTCATCCAGTTTTCTTGTACGCTTTTCATAGTTGGCAAAATGAAGCATAGTGCGTTCCAAAGCGTTACGCTTATTTGTAATAAGGAGCTTAATAGGCTCTTTATAATAAGAAGATTTGAATGCTTCTTCAAAATCAACGGGGCTTTCGCAAACATCCCCCGTGACAGAAATTTCCTCAATACGTGAAAGGTTGATAATCTGTATCTGCTTCTTTCCAGATTTTTTTTCATAGATTGCCAGTAATCGAAATTTATTGTTTTTTGCAGAATATTCTATGCGGCAAGGCAGATAAGTGCGGCAGATTCGATTGTTTCTACGGGAGGAAAAATAAATTTTTATGTACTGTTTCTTTCGAATTGCTGTTAATATGCTACGAAAATGTGCAATATATGTTTGGGAAGTAAAATCATCTCCATCACAAAAACGGTCATAATAATAGAAATCATTGGGTAAAAACAGTGGCTCCACATCTTCTAGGTATGCAGCTATGGTGTCTTTTTCTGGGTCATCCAGGAACAGACCAATCCGTTCGTCTAGTAATAGTGCTTTTATCCATCTTCTTTGTAATGTCGTAAGCGGCAATACTTCCAGATTGTCTATTTTGGAGAGATATCCATTGGTAGTTTTAGAAAGCAGATTCCAATTTTTTTCTGTCAATTTAGGAACGATCGTAAGCCCGCTTTCTTCGTAACCAAAACGGGTTGCCAACGCAAACATTTCTTTTTCTGTAATTTCTTTGGTGGCTGCAGTTTTGCAAATTTCATCAACAATTTGAAAATAGCAGTTGTAGATTTCTGTAAATAATTCCATGGGTGCCTCCCGATTTTTCATTGATACATCTCAAGCATTTGTTTTATGTCATAGTAGAATTTATGCTTCAGGTAGTCGTTGTTGGATTCGAGGGAAAGGATTCTACCAATGAAGGTTTTGATCCAAGGCATCATTTCGTTTCCTTCGAACACTTCCTTTTCATATGTAAACGTATTAGGGGCTGCCTTTGTAATAATGCCTCCCTGTCCTTCTCGTTGTAATCGTTCTAAAATAAAGTGCTCCCTTTTTTCGTCAATTTGTAATGTTATCTTAATCCAATCATTTGTATGATCATTGCCGAAGGAAACGCCAAAAAGTTTTGGTAGATTGCGTTCTAATGCCTGTTGGTATCCTTTATAATCTGAAACAACTTCTAAAGTTGTTACTTTCTTGATGCTGTCTAGTCGAAGATTCGTAAACCGCTCACTTTTGGGAAGATATAAGCAAATATAGCGCCTTCCGGTTTTTGTGCTGACAAAGATTTTTAAAGGGACTCCATAAAATTTCTGTATGTGTTTGTTTTTGGTGTTTTGTTGCGTAAGGGAAACTGCACGTTTTTCCTGCATGGCGGTAAGTAAATCCAATAAAATTTCATCTTCCAGTGTATGAACAAAAAAGGCATGTTTGGTAGTAAAAATATCATTTTGTGTTTTTTGGTTATCTAAAATTGTACTGCCGATAATACCAAGAGGTGCAGTAATGTGATAAAATCGGATGGCCTCTAAAAGTGTCAAACGTTCATTTGGTAAGGAAAATGTCAGATTATCTTTGCACAAATAGCGATATTGTTTGCCATGTTTTTCAAAGGTAAGCAAGCCTTCCTTCTCATATTCTTTTACTTTTTTACGTATGAGCTGTGGCTCGAACAGTACGTCATAGTTGGCAAAAATCTCATTGGTCAATTCATCTATGGTTCGTGCTTCTTTGTCTTGCAGAATATCCATAAGGAAGAAATGCAACATGATATCGTTATCTGTAAAACTTTTGGACTTCCAAACCCGGTAAAGAGGATTGGTAAGCAAAAGATTACTGTTAAGTACTATGGAAACGGTTTTCCCCTGCTCACCATAAGTATTTTGTATGTAGTTAGATAACCAGCTTTCAATTCTTCGACGTTCATTGTCGTAAGTACGGCCGCTTTTTTGGGAAAAATCTTCTCTGGTCTTAAAACCGTAGACAAAAAAATCTCTCACATAATCCCTGGTTTTTGAAAAAGACTTAATCAATTCCTGAAATTCAGACATAATGTTTCATTTATCTCCTTCTGAATCGTAATTTTTGTATGTATCTATTTTTATTATACACGTTCGCAACTTTTTTTAAATGATAAATCATCACAAGATTGTTATGATAATCATAACTGTTCATGGTTCTGAACAGTTGTAGATAATAATAGAAAGAAGTGATAGAAATGTTTGTATATACTGAAAAAGTAAGACGGCCTATAAAAATATGGTTAGAAAATAAGACAGATTTAGAGGAGAGTTGTCTCGAACAGGCGATGCACCTTGCAAATCTTCCCTTTATTCATAAGTGGGTGGCGTTAATGCCTGACACCCATACGGGAAAAGGAATGCCAATTGGTGGTGTTATTGCAACAGAAAACGTGATTATACCGAATGCGGTTGGTTCGGATATTGGATGTGGGATGATTTTTACACCTACAAATATTAAGCTTTCCGATGTAAAAGAAATTATGACAGGAAATGGATCTCTGATACAGGCAATTGTTGGAGATATTTTACGCAATATTCCCGTAGGAGTGAACAGACATAAAACAAAAGAGGAATCCTATGTTTTAGATCAAGCAGTAAAAGAAATGTCATTATATGAGCAAAATAAAGAGTTGGTACCGTTGATTGAGCATGGTTATTATCAAATTGGAACATTGGGCGGGGGAAATCATTTTATTGAGCTGCAGGTAGACGAAGATGGATATTTTGGAATTATGATCCATTCCGGAAGCCGACATTTGGGAAAAGCTATTTGTGATTATTTTCACAAAGTAGCAAGAGAATTGAACAACCAATGGTATAGTGCAGTTCCAGAGGAATACCGTCTTGCATTTTTACCGGTAAATACGAAAGAAGGACAGCAATATATTCATTGGATGAACCTTGCTATGGATTACGCATACGAAAACCGTCAGAAGATGATGGATTGCACAATGAAAATTGTATCAAAATACATAGAAAAGTATGTGGGAATGTCCGTAGAATATGGTGAAACCATCAATTGTCATCACAATTATGCCGCGTTGGAAACTCATTTTGGTAAAAATGTATGGGTACATAGAAAAGGAGCTACCAGAGTTCGGGAAGGAGAGATTGCAGTTATTCCTGGCGCTATGGGCTCTTATAGCTACGTGGTAGAAGGTCTTGGAAATCCAGATTCATTTTGTTCCTCTTCCCATGGAGCAGGAAGACATTATTCCCGCACCGGTGCAAAGAAAGCATTTTCTGTGGAGCAGGTTATGGTAGATTTAAAAGCACAAGGGGTCATTCTTGGAAAGCAAAAGAAAAACGATGTAGCGGAAGAGTGTCGCTTTGCCTATAAAGACATTGATATGGTGATGGAACATCAGAAAGATTTAGTAAAACCGGTAAAAAAACTGAAGACTGTTGGTGTGGTCAAGGGGTAAATTGTAGAGAAGAACTTTTGCCAGAAGAGTATGGGGAGTAAAGATCTGGTTACAGTTCACAGGTATGTGAACTGTAACTGATTTGGGCAATGCTGCGCATGAAAAATTGCCCAAATCTGCACACAGTAGACTTTCATACGGTATTTTCGGTACCGAAAATACCTACCTGTGAACAGTAGCAAGATCTGTTTTAAAACACATCACGTTTTGTGAGTTTGTTGAATAAAATGTTTTTTTGTGATACAGTGAATATGTTACAAAGGTGATTGCATGTATAGAAAGAAGATGAAATACTATAGAAAAAAAATATAAAATAGTAATACGTAATCTGATATCGGCTATATTGATCGTGCTGTTTTGGTTTATTTTATATTGTTTATGTAACAATCATTTTTTTCTGTGCTCAACAAAAGAAGAATGTACGATGCTTCATCAAAACATAGACTGGGAAATGGTGAATGATATATCCTTTACCGCTGTATATTTGGTGATTGAAGTATGGAATTGTGGAGTGAAGAATTTCCAGTATGGTGGTTATATAATTATTCAGTTAATGTTGGATTATGCTATATTTTGGTTATGCTTTATATTGATGGAAATGACATCATAGTATGTTCCGGTAACTTGCGGAGTTGGTACTGAATTATTTAGGAAACAATAATCTTTATAATAGGCAATGTGCAGAAGTAAATGCAATTTCAAGAGCTTTTAATGATGGAGTGATGGGAGAAAACAAGACATAACTCAATGGATTCAAATTTTGACAGAAGAAGGATATATTGTTAATGAATATGCAAAATCAATTTTATCTGAATTAGGGGATTTACAAGTTAGAGTTTCTAGTGATAAAAATCACTTAGGGGTAACAATGCATTTTAATCCCGTAAATGCCGCAAGTGGTGAATATGATAGAATGGAAATATTTAATCAAGCAAGCAATGAAGAGTTATTTCCAATAGGTGAATGTTATGACTGGGTGATAAACATCTTGTATGCAATATCGATATCACAGTCAACCTTATGATAATTCTTAAAAACGGGGATGTAGTATATGTAATTAGCTGTACAAGATTTTCATCAGTTAATCAGGTGTACGGATTTGCAAAGTTTTGTCATGAGCATGGTGTAACAGTTCATTTTGTGGCAGAACCATATCTTTAAATTTTCACTTTACGAGTGGAAGCGGAAAGTTAGGCATAGAATTTGCTGTAAATTAACATGCAAATAAGTTGAATAATCTGCTGTGAATGTGTATAATCATAATATAAGAAGCAGCAGATTATTTCAAATGTATGATTGGAGGAATTGACATGCCTAATATTAAACCGATTTCAGATTTAAGAAATTATACCGCAGTTATAAATGAAGTTGCATATGGAAACCGAGTGTATCTCACACGAAACGGACATGGTCAGTGTGCCATAATAGATATGAAGGAGCTTGACGAACTGGATAAGCAGAAAGCACTTTATCAGCTTATGAGCAAGTTGAATGAAGCAGAAACATCTATTCGTGAGGAAGGAACCATATCAGCAGATGATTTAGAAGCGGAATTGGGGGTATAGTGCTTGAAGAAGGTTGAATATTCCAGATTGTAAGGCGGAAACTTAAAAATTTAAGGGCTCGCCTTACAAGTGAATTTGGTGCTAAAGTATCCCAAAAATCCATAAAGCAGATTACCGATGCTGCAAGAGGCTTGGAGGATTTTGAAGAAAAAGGAATCTCTGTTTCATCCATGTATGGCATAGAGTGTGATTACAGATACATTTATGCCGGACGCAATTATCTGTTTTATCGAATTGAAAACCATACGATAATTATTGCGGAAATGTTTGATGAAAGAGAAGATTTTATGTACAAGTTATTTGGCATCACTACCACAACTCAGGAATCCCTTGATTTCTGGGATGAGTAGGGTGTTAAAATATAAAGGTTTAAAAACTGAAAAACATTGAACAAGTGGGGACGGTTCTTTTGTCACGGTGGGTTCGCATCCAATGATGTTTCCAACGCTTGAGATTTATTGGTGAAGTCAAACTCAAGCCCAATTGGATATCAAAATATGAAAAATATCTGGATAGTAATGATGCGGAAGGAATGCGTAAGTTGATCGAAAAACACCCAGAAATGATTTACTATTATGATATCAATCGTGTTACGCTTCTGAATTATGGTATGTACAATTTAAACATTGAATTCAAAAAAATAGCAATCGTACATAGTATGTAACAGTACGATTGCTATTTTTTGATTCATTTGTTTCTTTACCAGGTGCGAGAATTTAGTTCTCTAAATTGAGCAACGGTAGAGACATGAGAATTCAGTCCGCCATCTACATTGATAATCTGTCCGCTAACATAATTACTTTCGTCTGAACCAAGATATACGCACATATGTCCAATATCTTCCGGACATCCATAACGGTTGACCATAATGTTGCTGAGGAAGACATCTTTTAATGCCTGTGGTACGGCAGCTTCGTTGTCCGGTGTAACAATGAGTCCGGGACGTACACAATTGCAACGGATATTTTGTTTTCCGTATTGCAAAGCGGTGGATTGCGTCAGCATATCAACGCCGGCTTTTGCACATGCGTATGCGGTAGAGCCCAGATCCCCTCCACAGGATGCCATGGAACCGATGTTGATGATGGAACCTCCGTTTGGATTTTTTTGCATGTATGGAAGTACACATTTGGTAGCGTAGAATGTACCTCTCATGTCGCTTTGGAAAATCTTATCCCACATTTCCAGACTTAATTCATCCACACGACCGTCTTTGAGACTTACGTTGGCAGCATTATTGACCAGAATATTTGTCGTGTGTAGGTTTGTGCGATTTCCATCTAAAATGACAGTGGAGCGGAAGAAAAGGCAAATTGAAATACTTATTATATTGTTGTAAATTGTGGTAGTAGCAGATTTTACTGTTTTCGTTTGGACGAGAACAAGAGGCACTACATATGGGTAACATATATTTAAGAAAAATGTAAGAAAAATCATGGGTTTTTTTAAGAGTTATCAGTTATGATAGTATTGTGTAAAGTATCAGATCGTGTTCTTGATTGTGATAAAACTTAAAAATGAAACCAAGAGACGAAGAAATGAAAGAAAAGATGGAGGAAAAAGATGGAAGGAACTAGGGTGCTGGTAGTAGATGATGAGAAAGACATTGTAGAAGCAATTGCAAAGTTACTAGAGACTCAGGGCTATGAGGTGCGAAAGGCTTACAATGGAAGAGAAGCAGTGGAAATCTTGGATGCAGAGGAGATTCATTTGATTCTAATGGATATTATGATGCCAAAACAGGACGGATTGACTACTGTGTTGCAGGTGAGAGAAGAAAAAAACATTCCGATTATTCTTTTATCGGCAAAAACAGAAGAAAGCGACATCGTACTTGGGTTGTCCATGGGTGCGGACGATTATATCACAAAGCCGTACTCACCGGCGGAACTTTTGGCAAGAGTAAAATCTCAGACCAGAAGATATATGGCGCTGGGGAATTATGATGGAAACCGGGCAGATTCAAAGAATTTTCTGAAAAATGGTGGATTGGAACTCAATTTGTTGGAAAAACAACTGTATGTAGATGGAGACCCGGTCAAACTAACAGCAAAAGAATATAGCATCTTGCATCTACTACTGGCAAATCCTGGAAGAGTATTTTCGGCAGAGAAAATATATGAGCATGTATGGCAGGAAGAGGCTTACGGTGTAGAAAATACAGTAATGGTACATATTAGAAGATTGCGGGAAAAGATTGAGATCAATCCTAGCGAGCCAAAATACGTAAAGGTGGTGTGGGGCATTGGATATAAAATGGAAAAATATAATTAGAAGAGTTTGCTTTTTTATGCAGATAACTGCATGTATTCTTGTTGTTTATTTTGGAATCACGTTAGTTCATTTTACAGGGCAAAATGTGGAGAAAAAGGATTTCTTTAATGCATTAAAGGGAACCGGATATATGAGTACAGAAGAGTTTTGTGGAGCGCTAGAGACGTCTACCGATATCATACAAAATGTGTTTACCATTTCGTTTTTTGAAAGATTTATTGACGTGAAATACACAGTAGTTGAGCCTAGTAACATATCCTATCAAAACAATGTATACAAATATGATGGAAAATATAATTATTATAGTTTGTATTCAGTGGATGAAAAAAAAGAATATGATTGTTTTAAAAATGATATATTATCTACCATTTCCAAGAGTGATGTACCAATGGATTACCTTGTTAACCGAGCAAATTATGACCTATGCGCAACCAATGGTTTCTATATGAGAGGAATAGAATTAGAAAATTTACCAGGATTATGGATACGAAAATATGGAGGAGAAATAACGGTATATAATAGAACAGGGTATCAGATACCAGAGCGCATTAAAAACATGAAGAGCAATGACAGTAGTATTCTGATAAGTTATGTGGTAGGCATCAACAAAGAAGTACTAAAGAAAAAAATGGGAGAGTGGAACCAGATTTGTACCACTATTCAGATGAAAACCGTTGGATTATTGATTGGTCTGTTTGTCCTGATCCTTACAGGCGTTGCCAAAATTGTCTGGAAAATAAAAGTATTAAATTTTGAAGAAATAAAAGCAGACGCATATTTGGTTGCAAAATATATTCGGATACAGATTTTTGGGCTTATTACAGGCGAGCGTTGGACAAAAAAAGGTTTTATATATGCGGAAACCATGAGAAATAGATGTACATTTGGTACGATTGGTGTCTGTATTTGCGCTATATTGTATGGGGTTTACCATCTAAAACGACATAGAGTGCTTAGTTTCGGTCAGAGTAATCTGTATTACATGGTGTGGGCGTTAATTCTGGTATTGACCATTGTGTTACATATACGAGGAAGTAAAAAGATAATTGAGGACTACAAACAGTTGGAAGAAGGTGTGGATCAAATTTATCAGGGAGATTTTTCTGCAAAATCTTTTCAACCATCTCAGGTTTTCTATACTGAATGTGATAAGTTAGGCCACATTGGAATGGGGCTGGAGAAGAGTCTGGAACAAAAAATACAGGCGGAACGAACCAAGATAGAGTTGGTAACAAATGTATCTCATGATCTTAAAACACCACTAACTTCTATTATCAGCTATATTGACTTGCTGCAGAGACTGGATAACATGCCACTTCAGGCTGAGGAGTACATTCAGATTTTAGAAGAAAAGGCAGATAAGTTGAAAGCAATCGTGTCTGATGTGTTTGAACTTGCAAAGACTGCCAGTGGAGAAATCAAGATAGAAAATTCGGAGATTAATGCCAATAAATTACTGGAACAGACTGTTGCCAGTTTAGAGGATCGAATCAATGCTTCTGGATTGACCATTCGACTGAAGCTTGCAGAGCCTCCAGCTTACATCTATTCAGATGGACAACGATTATATCGGGTATTACAAAATTTGATTGACAATGCCTTAAAGTACTCAATGAAAGGGACACGCATTTACATAATTGAAAAGAGGGTGGACGAAAATATAGAAATCGCCATTAAAAATACAGCAAATTACGAGATGGATTTTTCAGAAGAAGAGGTATTGGAACGCTTTTTCTGTGGAGATAAATCCAGAAATACAGAAGGACATGGATTGGGACTTTCTATTGCTCAGGGATTTACGGTAGCCTGTGGAGGAACGTTCCGTGTTCGCATAGATGGTGATCAGTTTAATGTGTATCTGAGTTTTCCGATTGTGGAAAACCCTGTATTGGCAGATGAGATTGAGGAAGAACAATAGGAGGCATATATGCTAAAAATATTTAAGGAAAAAAAATTAGCTTATGTAGCGGCAGGGGTATCCCTGTTGCTACAGATTATTTCATTTTTAACGACTTACCAGGGAGCAGAATACTATTTCAAAGGTATTTTTGTTTTGGCTCCATTGTTATTTGCAGTGGCAGTACAGGTGGTCGTTTATTTTCTGGAAAATTCCATTCGTGGAAAGAAAAATGCTACTAAAATTTTGGCTTTAATATTAGCTATCAGTTGTTCTAGCTATTTTTCCTACATAGGAATTTACAACAACGTAAATTCACCATTGACTTATTATCAGGAAACCTATACCACATATAAAAATACATTGCAGGCAAAATATGATTCGCTTTTGACACAGACCGAAAAAAAAGCGCAGCAACAGCTAAATAAAGTTGCTACAGAGCTTACAACAGTGACGGTAGGATGGGAAACAAAGAAAGATGAATTGCAGGCACTTCAGAAAGAACTGGATGATGTCAGTGCAGGAAGCGCAGTCTCCATGTCGGCACCAGAAGAACGAAACTATAGTTCTTATGAAGAATATGCAAAGGCATATGAAGCATATGTTTCTTCTAATGCAACCAGTAGCGCAAAAAGTGTTCAGAAACAAACAAAATCTATTTTGCAAAAGTATGGGTATAAAGATAGACAAGATGTTGTGAAAGAATTAGCCACCATTCGTGGAAAACAACAAAATATGAATGAGGCTATAAAAAAGCTGAGTAAAGTTTTACAGACAAAATACAAAGGAAAACCTGCAGTAGATATTGAAACGATTCGTGCGAGCCTTGCAGAAAGTATATCGGAAGGCAACAATAGTACATCTGTCACTCAGGGCATATACAAATTGTTTTCTTTGCATAGTCAGTATTCCAGTAGTACAGCTAATGCAGATATTTTAACACAGTGTATTTCCTTAAAACAAACGAAAGCGGAGAATCTAATGGCGGATTACAGTGAGGTTTCTTCAAAGGATCCTTCCGCCTGCAAAAGTAGTTTGCAGTGGGAAATTAGCAAAGGAATTACAGAAATCAATCGTATCTATACGGTATTAGAAAAAGATACAAAATTGGATATGGCAGATTATACATTGGAGGATATTTACATTTTGCCTATTTTGCGCTTGATGGAAAAGGATACTAGAAATATGGCGCTTCTTTGTCTGTTGATCGCTTTGTTGACAGATGGGTTATCTCTCGTATTTGCATGGATGTTCTGCCCTGAAAAAGAAATTTTAGAGTTAAAAACAGTAGAAGAATTGTTAGATCGAGAAGATCCGTTATTTGAGAAAAATATAGCTGCCGCCCTTCAGTTGAGCCTAAGACATGAACAGGGGGAAAAGGTGGAGATTGCCAGTACAATGACAGAGGAGGGCAAAAGCCGCCTGGCAGACTTTTTAGGGTATTTTGATACTTCTTCTGTGGCGTTGGACAGTGGATATTCCTTACAGGCGCCTTTTTCAGAATTAGGAGATTATCAGGCATTGATTGCTTTGTTGTGTCAACTGGATCTGGCTTGCATTTTGTCGGATGAGGAGTATCAGGAAGTGTTTGGTCCTGTGGAAGGCGGATTGGTAGTTTTACTAAAGACCCGTTTCTTATTATGGTGCAATAACCAATGGGAGAGTGTGCCTGAGGGACAGGAGGTGCTTGCATGAATGTAGTGTTGATTGCCATATGTGCTTTTGTAGATTTGTTGATGGTAGAGAAAATGATAACAAAAGGAAAACAGTATGTACGAATAGGCTGTGAGCAGAATATGAAGTTGTGGACGATTCATACCGTTATTGGAATGTTAAGTCTCATGGTGTATTTGGCTGCATTTCCAACTAGTTGGAGTTTTCAGCAGAAGGATCTGGCTAGAGGAGTATATATAGGTATTTTTATTCTCTTATTTTTAATAGTGGAATTTATTTCTCCTAGCAGACAGCTTTTGTTTTTCTTTCGAAAGTCACCGGAACAAGATTCGGAACAGATGCATGAAATCGAAGAGAGTTATGACCGATTTTATCAATTTTTGGTAAAAATTGTATTATCTTTAATTGTTGTGTTGGGCGCATTACAGTTGGGGATTTGGATTTTAGCAAAGCAATGGAAACAGATTGAGGGGCAATCTGTTGATAATGTAGAACAATGTTTGCTTTATGGCGTAGGAGTTTTTTTAGTATTGTGTGTTAGTATTAGTGTTCGTCAAATGATCACACAATTATGTCTAACCAAAAAAGGATATTTTCGTCAGGATATTTTCCAAAATTTGCGAAAAAAAGATGCCATACAGGAAAGGTTACGAGCTAGACATAGAAAACTATAATTTTTATATAAGAAAATGTCGAAATAAAAAAAGATTTTGTTTCGGCATTTTTTTGCACTATAGGAAAGTTTGTCCTATAGTGCGTATGCAGTGGCTTTCAACCAATCAAACATCGTTGTTGACTCGTTTTCTTGGGAAAGCCTTGCGTGCCAGTTTTTCTAGCCTTCGCTTTGACCTTACGGTCTTTGCTTAGGCTGAAAACAGTGCAAGTCCCTCATGGGTGAGGGATACAGGGAGTTGAAGTGGACTTGTCCACTTTGTTATCTGCTATGCAGGTATGTCGGTATAATATTATGATAGGAGAAAATGAGATGGAGAGAACAAAGATTGCTTTGTTGATTGATGGAGAAAATGTTTCTAGTAAGTATATTAAGTTAATTATGGATGAGGTTGCGGAATTTGGTGTGCCTACCTACAAACGTGTATATGGAGACTTTCAGAATCCAAGCGTTTCATCTTGGACAAATGAATTCAATCAGTATGCGTTGTCACCAGTAATACAGTACAACTACACAAGTAGAAAAAACGCGTCAGATACTGCATTGATTATAGATGCAATGGATATTTTACATACTTCAGATGTAGATGGTTTCTGCTTGGTAACTTCAGATAGTGATTTTACCAAGCTGGCACTTCGATTGCGAGAAGCAGGAAAACTGGTAATTGGAATGGGGGAACAGAAGACACCGACTTCTTTGGTTTCTGCTTGTGAACATTTTAAATACCTGGATTTGTTGGACAAAGAAACCCAGCAGGTTGAAGTTGAGGAGGAAGAGAGCAAGACAAAGGCTACAAAGAAGAATTCCTATGTAGATGAATTCGATGGAGTACTCTCTCTGAGCCAGCTGGGGTATGAGATAAAAAAAATTGTGCGCAAGCATTCGGATGAAGATGGATGGGTAAGTCAGGCTTTAGTTGGGAACGAATTGATTAAGAGAGTCCCAGGTTTTGATCCAAGAAACTATGGATATCATAAGCTCGGTAAGCTTATGCAGTCGTTTGGTTTTATTGAATCAGAGATGGAAGAAAACCCGAAAGATAAGCGGCTAAAAGTAGTATATGTTCGTATAAAGAATAATAGTAAGAGAACATACAAAAACCGATAGCGGGAAATTATTTTCTTATTACAAAAGTGACTATTTAGTATAAAAGGGAGATACAAAGGCGAAGTTTTGTTTAATCCTTTGAAACATTCTCCCAATAGGCAGCAAGCAGCTCATCTGTATAACTTCTTTTTGAAAAACAATGTTTCCCAATGGACAGAACGGGCATAATTCCCATAAGGGAATTGGTGAGAAATGCCTCATCAAAGTTTGGAAAATCTTCTGGTGTCAGCACAACTTCCTGAACATGGTAAGTTCCATTTTGGTGTAGTGCGGTTCGAATGGCAATATTGAAATCGCAGTCTCCATTCAGGGAAATATAGCCAAGAATACCGGTGTATAAACCACGTGGCGTATGTTCCAATTCGTCGATAATCTCCATTGCACGAACTTTTGGGGCACCGGTTATGGAACCACCAGGAAAGGTGGCGTGCAATACGTCCACTATATCCACATCCTTTTGCAAAGAGCCAACCACATTGGCAATCAGATGAAATACGGTGGCATAGGTTTCTACGTGAAACAATTCAGTTACTTTCACACTTCCAGGTTCACATATCCGGTTTAAGTCGTTGCGCTCTAAATCCACAATCATAAGAAGTTCGCTTTTTTCTGTTTCCTGTAACTGCCCGTTTGTAATCAGATATAATTCCTGGTTTTCCACATCTTCAATAAAAAAGCAACCGTAGAAGACCACTATGGCATCCGGCATAGAATCCTGTTTTTGGTGTCTTGAGCCTATATTCTCAAATTTCCTTCCATAATCATAGGAAAAGTAGCCAATACCACCGGATACAAGAGGGAGAAAGGTTGGATTTTCTTCTTTTTGCTTTTTTAAATATTCCTTTAGATAAGATTCAAAGGAAAGGGTACTTCTTTCACCATTGATATAGAAAACGCCATCCGCTTCTTTCAATACATGATAAGGAGAAATACCAATAATCGAGTATTTTCCTAGTTCATTAGGAAGGGAAGAGTCCAAAAATGCAGCCATTGGTTCATCATACAGGAAATTAAAAATTTTACTGCAGGGAACATACTGTTTGGCTTTTGTTATATATGCTGACATAGTGCCCACCTTTCACAAATGGTTTTGTAGTTGTTCAGTAATTCGTGTCCGTACTGGGTAAGTACGGCTTCCAGATGAAACTGAATTCCAAAGATTGGTTTTTCTTTATGATGAATTCCCATAATCATGCCGTCCTCACTTCTGGCATCAATCTCCAGTTCTTTTGGAAATTCGGTTTCACAAACGACAAGAGAATGATATCTGGTTACCTGAAAAGGACTGGGAATGTCTTGAAACAAAAGATTACCTGTGTGATGGATATTGCTTAATTTTCCATGGATGGGACGCGGTGCTTTTTCTACCTCTGCACCAAAAGCATCTGCGATCATCTGGTGTCCCAGACATACGCCTAAAATGGGAATACAATTGCCGAAACTCTGAACGATTTTCTTTGCAAAGGTAAAATCTCCGGGATGCTTTGGACCGGGGGAAAGAATAATCCCTTTTAGGTCATGTTGTTGTATTTGTGTTTCTACTTGCTGCCAGTCAATTTCATCGTTGCGAACTACCTGCATGTTCATACGCAGTTCGTTCATATAAGATACCAGGTTATATACATAAGAATCATAGTTGTCGATCATAAGATACATAGGAAACCCTCCTTGGGAAATATGTGGTTTAGGAAATTGCCTAAATCACATGACTTAAGTGTCTTTATTTTAGCAGATAAAGTGTGGGTTTTCCGGTGGGATATAAGGAAAGCAGTGGGGAAGAGAAAATGACGTAACAGGACAGCCCCCAGCTGAACTGTTACGTTGTTGAATTGGAATAAAGTTTCCACCTCTTGACAGTTATCTGAAAATGGGTATAATTATCGAAGATATAACAGACAGTTCATTAGTACCATCCTGTCTCTAAAAAAAACTAGGGCTTACGAAGATAGAAGAAAACTAGTAAGGCGGAGTCTGTGGTATGATTCCGCCTTGTTTTTTGCTCTGTAGGAAAGTTCGTTTTATGGAGCAAGACCCTCATGATAGAGGAATACAGGAAGTTGAAGTGAATTGATCCACTTTGTTCAAGTATTGTTATGAAAGTAGAGGTAAACTATGTATTATCTAAGAGCGGAAAATAGCTTTGATGCGGCACATTTTTTATCTGGATATGAAGGAAAGTGTTCGAATCTGCATGGCCACCGTTGGAGAGTGGTAGTGCAGATAAAAGGGGACCAGGTGCAAGAGGATGGTCAGATTCGTGGCATGTTGCTGGATTTTAGTGATTTGAAGGAAGAAGTAAAGGCCCTTACAGACGTGTTTGACCACAGTTTCATATATGAAAAAGGAACGTTAAGGGACGGAACCAGACAGGCATTGGAGCAGGAAGGGTTTGAAATGCATGAAGTGGATTTTCGCCCAACTGCAGAGTGCTTTGCAAAATATTTTTATGATGCCATGAAACAAAAAGGATTTCCGGTGCATGAAGTGACCGTATACGAAACACCCAATAATTGTGCGTCTTATGGAGAATAGTATTAATCTCAAAAAAGCATGCTCAACGAAACAGTACGGTATTTAGGGTGGTTCATACTAGTGAGTTAGGAGTCCGGGCGGATAAAAGGAAGATAAATGGCGGATACAGTAGGAAAGGAAGAAAAACATGGCAACATATGATGTGGTTGAGAAGTTTGTCAGCATTAATGGAGAAGGAAAACGAGCAGGAGAGCTGGCTGTTTTTATTCGATTGAAAGGCTGCAATTTGCAGTGTGCTTATTGTGATACCAAGTGGGCAAACGGAGCCGATGCCAGTGCAGTTTCCATGACGGAAGAAGAAATTTGTTCCTATGTAAAAGAAACAGGTGTGAAAAATGTAACCCTTACCGGTGGGGAGCCACTATATCGGGAACATATGCTTTTGCTAATTGCCAGACTGTTGCAGGAACCAAATATTCGGGTGGAGATAGAGACAAACGGAAGTGTGGATCTGAAAGAAATTGCAAAATTGAATCCAAGACCTTCTTTCACAATGGACTACAAGCTGGGAGCCAGTGGTATGGAACATAAAATGTGCATGGACAATTTCTCTCTCTTAGAAAAAGAAGATACGGTAAAATTTGTGGTAGGCAGCAGAAATGATTTGGAACGGGCAGTGGAAGTTATTTCAGAGCAGAATTTATTGGAACGGGTTTCTGTTTATTTTAGTCCGGTATTTGGGGAAATTGATCCACAGGATATGGTTGTGTTTATGATCGAACGAAAATTAAACGATGTCCGATTACAATTACAGCTTCATAAGTTTATATGGGATCCAAACCAGACTGGTGTGTAAAAAAGGTCGCCTATAGAATGGAGCGTTTCGCTATGTTATGCTGGCATATAAATAGATGCTTTTTCATTATATGGGGGACGGATATGGATAGTTACAAAACACCCATGCCTTGTAAATTAAGGAAACACCAAAACTATATTCACATGGGTGTTTCGTAAACGATGATGCACACGCCTTACGGCGGCGCTGTACGAACCTTGTAGCGGAGTGCAAGGTTCTACCGGAACTATGTGAATATATAGAAAAATCAGATGATATAGTTGGAATGGTCATTATTTGACTGGATGAGATCCTCCAGAGTGATACTATCCAAATACTCGTTAATTACTTTATATAGCCCTTCATAGATTGGCAGTGTGACACAGTCGCTGCATTTCTCACACAGGTTTGGTGAATTATCCATACAACTGACCGGTGTCAGACTTCCTTCTGCACTTTCAAGAATTTCCTTTACGGTGATTTCACTTGGTGCTTTGGCAAGTTGATATCCTCCCATATGTCCTTTATTGGAATTCAGTAGTTTTCCACGGTTTAAAAAAGGAATAATCTGTTCTAAATATTTTTTTGAAATTCCCTGACGGCTGGATATGTCTTTCAGCGCAACAAAGCCATCATTATAATGAATTGCTAAATCAATCATCATTCGGAGAGAATAACGACCTCTGGTTGATATCTTCATATTTGTTTCCCTTCCTTTGTTATTATGTAGATTTTGTTAAATTAATTATCTAAAACCTACTATACCACGGAAATAGTAGGTATTCAAGAAGAAAAATTGGTAGAATAGATTTGAGGAAACTAAGAAATGTGGGATGTAATCAAAAAAGGGGAAAGTAGTTTTTATAAAGGAAAATGAAAAAGTACCAGTAATGATTTGACAAAAGCAGGGGAAGGTTGCAGTTCACATATCTATGAACTGTAACAGGGAAAGAACATGGATTGACAAACAGATACCGGGAGAATATACTTTCGTTATAAAATAGGATAAAATAATAGGAAAAGAAAGGGGATAAGATTATGACAGCAGTGAAAGAAAGTGCGTTGGAACTTATTGGAGAAACACCTATTCTAAAATTAAATAATTACAGCAGAGAGGCTGGAATTACAAAGGCAACTGTATTAGCAAAACTTGAGTATCTGAATCCTGCGGGTTCAGTGAAAGACAGGGTTGCATTAGCCATGATCGAGGATGCGGAAAACAAGGGAATTCTTAAGCCTGGAGCAACTATTATAGAACCAACCAGTGGTAATACGGGGATTGGACTTGCAGCTGTTGCGGCTGCCAAAGGCTATAAGGCTCTTCTTACATTGCCTGATACCATGAGCATGGAACGTAGAAATCTTCTTAAGGCGTATGGAGCAGAACTTGTGTTGACAGAGGGCGCTAGGGGAATGAAAGGTGCAATAGAAAAAGCAGAGGAACTTAACAAAGAAATTGAAGGGTCTATTATTCTAGGCCAGTTTGTAAACCCAGCCAATTCCGCAGCCCATAAAGCAACTACAGGTCCTGAAATCTGGAAGCAGACGGATGGGAAGATTGATATTTTCGTAGCAGGTGTTGGTACTGGTGGAACAATAACCGGAATTGGCGAATACTTAAAAGAGCAGAATCCAAATGTAAAGATTGTAGCAGTTGAGCCGGCCACAAGCCCTGTTCTATCAGAGGGAAAATCAGGAGCACATAAAATTCAGGGAATTGGTGCAGGATTTGTGCCTGAGGTATTAAATACAAAGATTTATGATGAAATAATTACTATAGAGAATGAAGATGCATTTACAGAAGGGAGATCATTTGCACATACAGAAGGAATTCTTGTTGGTATTTCTTCCGGTGCAGCGCTAAAAGCAGCTACCATTCTTGCAAAAAGACCTGAAAATGCAGGAAAAACAATTGTTGCACTTTTGCCTGATTCGGGGGATCGATATTTATCTACTCCGTTATTTGCAGATTAACATTGAGCATAAATTAACTCAAATTAGTTTTCTGCTATATACCGAAAAAATAAACCAGTTGATACAAGGAATTATATCCGTATCAACTGGTTTATTTTTAATGTTTTTTTCTAGATTTTCTATTCTTTTTTTGATTTGATGATGTTACCATTTTTTGAACAAACGAATTTTCATTTTTTATCTTATTTTGAGGTTTTGGAGCTTCTTCCTGAGGCGCCACAGCCGGTTCCCATTTCGAAGAATCGATGTTTTTTTTCTGTAATCTATCCAACACAAATTCTCGAAATAAAGCATAGAATACAGAACAAAATGGGATAAAGATTAAAATACCGGTAACACCCATTAAACTTCCACCGATAGAAACTGCAGCCAAAACCCAAATGGATGGAAGTCCAATTGAACCGCCTACTACCTTAGGGTAGATTAAATTGCCCTCAATTTGTTGTAACACGAAAAAGATAATAATAAACAATACTGCTTTCATTGGGTCAACCATAATCATCAAGAAGGTACCTATACCTAAACCAATAAAAGAACCTAAAATTGGGATCAAAGCACTAAGTGCAATAACAACCCCAACTAAGATTGCGTATGGCAATCGGAAAATCAGCATAGTTACAAAGAACATACAACCGAGAATTACGGCTTCGATACACTGTCCTGCTAAGAAGCTACTGAATATTTTATTGGATAGTCGTCCAACAGAGACAAGTTTGTCAGCAATCTTCTCAGTACATAGGGCATAGATTGTTTGGGTGGTTTGTCTTGCCAGTGTCTCTTTTTGAAATAAAATATATATAGAGAAGACAAAGGCAATGAAAAAGGTTGTTACACCACCAATGATTCCGGATACAATAGAAAATCCGGAAGTGAAAAAGCTGCCACCGAAAGCTTTCAATATATTCACTGCATAGGTAGATAGTGCAGTCCAGTCAATGGCAATATCATTAATGTATTTTTGTGCATTTGGGATATTGTCAGTAACTGCGTACAACCACGCCTGAATTTTTTCAAAAGTATCAGGTACAAAGTCTACAATCTGTTTTATGGTATCGCTGACTTGTGGGATAATGACCAGCATTGCAAGAGCGATCACACCGATTATGAGTAGTAATGTAATGAAATACGCTAATGTACGGCGAAGAGTGGATTGAATTTTTTGATTGGGAAGAATGTGTTTTTCTATGGCTCGCATTGGTACATTGATTATAAAGGCAATGGCGCCGCCCAATACAAAGGGGAAAATTAAGTGAAATGCAGATCCTATAATTTTAAGAACTAACATGTAATTTTGAATACCGCAGTATAATAAAATTCCAAGGATAACGATACGTAGCGTTTTTCTGTAAGAATGATTTTCGTTCATAAATACCTCCTCCTAAATTAATAATACCTTCATAATAGTATATTTGAGAAAAAAGGTCAAATTTCTATGAATGACTTTTGACCCTGGTATCATAATAGTTATAGTTAACAGGTATTTGAACTGTAACGGATTTGGGCAATGCTGCGCATGAAAAATTGCCCAAATCTGCACACGGTAGACTTTCATACGGTATTTTCGGTACCGAAAATACCTATCTCTGACCAGTAACTCATAATATACTTGTATCTGCTAGAGAAAAACAGTATCATAGTAGGTGATACTTGCGAAATCTTTATTGGAATAATAAGATGGAATGTAAGGGTATAGTATATAAAAAAGAGAGGAATAGGGAAGATGAAAAAAAGACGTAATACCTTTGGAGGCTCCATTGGGTTTGTGTTGGCAGCAGCAGGAAGTGCGGTTGGTTTAGGAAATATATGGAGATTTCCATATTTGGCTGCAAAAGATGGAGGTGGGTTATTTTTAGTTGTATACATTGTATTAGCCTTAACTTTTGGATTTACCTTATTAACGACAGAAATTGCAATCGGAAGAAAGACAAAACAAAGTCCGTTAACTGCATATAGTCGGTTAAAAAAAGGATGGAAACCATTGGGAATTATTGCATGTCTGGTTCCAGTCATGATCTTGCCGTATTATGCCACTATTGGAGGTTGGGTATTGAAATATTTTCTTCTTTATGTGACTGGAAATGGTGTATATGCAGCAGAGGATGAATGTTTCAATGGATTTATACAAAAGACCTTAGAACCACAGGTTATGATGTTTGTATTTTTGTTTGCCATTGCTTTTATCATTTTTAAGGGCGTGAACAAGGGAATCGAATCCTTTTCAAAGTTTATTATGCCAGTGTTATTGTTGTTTGTAATTGGAATTTCTATTTATTCCTTGACCATATCTTATACAGACGATTCTGGTGTGACAAGGACAGGATTGCAGGGTTTAAAGATCTATATGGTTCCGGATGTTTCCGGTTTAACAGTGAAAGGTTTTTGTAGTGTTGTCATGGATGCTATGGGGCAGTTGTTTTTTAGTTTAAGTGTAGCCATGGGAATTATGATTGCTTATGGTTCTTATGTTTCTGATGATTCAGATTTGGGAAAGTCCATCAATCAAATCGAATTATTTGATACGATTGTAGCATTTTTGGCTGGTGTTATGATTATCCCGGCAGTGTATACCTTTATGGGTGTGGAAGGGATGGAAGCTTCCGGTCCGAGTTTGATGTTTGTATCTTTGCCAAAGGTGTTTGCCTCTATGGGCATGATGGGGAATGTAATTGGAACTTTGTTCTTTGCCATGGTTTTATTTGCTGCATTAACCAGCGGGGTATCCGTTATGGAGGCTGTGGTATCCAGTCTGATGGATGAGTTTCATATTTCAAGAATAAAAGCTACTGTAGTGGAGGGAATTGTTGCGTTAGTAGGTGGAAGTCTGGTTTGTCTGGGGTATAATAAGTTATTCTTTAATATTGTCCTTCCAAATGGCTCAAATGCACAGATTTTAGATGTTTTAGATTATATTAGCAACAATGCCTTAATGCCGATCGTATCAATTTCAACCTGTATATTAGTCGGTTGGATATTGAAGCCACAGGTGGTTATAGATGAAATCGAGAAAACTGGAAAGAAAATGGGAAGAAAAAGTATGTATGTTGTGATGATAAAATACATCGCTCCTGTGTTGCTTACCCTGTTGTTATTAAAATCTCTTGGTGTATTGACGGTAATTTAAGTGCATAAGGATACCTGAACATAAGACGAAAATTTCATAGGGCCAATTATAGTAATTTTAACTTTCTATGCAAATAGATTTAGACGATATAGTAAAGGTGAGAAATAATAGAAGGTGTGGAAGCTTTATGAAAAAAAGAAAAATATGGATGTGTTTGTGTTGTTTTTTTGTTTCTTATTTGGTGAGTTCTTTTTGTGCCGGGAAGGGGATAATAGTGGGAGCTGAGGACGATGAAATTGAAACATCGATTTACCAGGAAATTGTTTTATGGATCCAAGAGGAATGGGAGATTCCGGAGGACGGCTGTGAAATACAATGGATGAGCCAAAACGAGGAGATCGTATCAGTGCAAAATGGATCCGTTTTTCATCCCAATAGAGAAGGGGAGACAGAGATAGTTGGAACAACTGAGAATGGTGTTGTGAGATATCATGTAAAAGTATATGAAGATCGATGGAAATATCTGTTGGAAAAATACAGAGGCGATGATGAAGTACAACAACTGATATTTGTGAAATATAAAGGAAAAAGCCGGGCGCAGTTACAGTTTTATGAAAAGAAAGAGTTAAATTGGAAAAAGACAATCTCATGCAGTGCAAATGTTGGGAAAAATGGAATTGATAAAGAGAAAGAAGGGGATAAAAAAACACCTACAGGGGTGTATTCTTTGCCAATGGCATTTGGGCTGAAAGAAGATCCGGGGACAGCCTTGTCATACAAGAAAATTAATGCATATGATTATTGGTGTAGTGATAAAAACTATTACAATCAGCTCATCGATATTCGAAAACATAGACATAATTGTAGAGGTGAGCACATGTGTCGATACAGAACTTATTATGACTATGGAGTGTTTATTGGATACAATATAGAATGTGAGTATCCAAAAGGAAGTGCAATCTTTTTGCATTGTCAAAAAAGAAAAAGTGCAACCAGTGGTTGTGTTACGATCCCAAAAGCAAAAATGAAGAAGATTATACGAAGATTAACGGATGGTGCAAAAAT
>JBGVLO010000057.1:0-20459 GCA_045124315.1 Lachnospiraceae bacterium | reverse complement strand
CATCGGCAGTAATCTCCTGTAAGGTGGCAATGCTTTGCTTGATACATTCATTTTTCTCTGCTAACATTTGAATCTCCTCCCATGTCTTTGCTTTAAAAAGCTGAGCCCAGTAGTAGATTTCAGGGATGTCCCTTTCGTCTTTTGGATTTCCTAGTTGATTTAATTGTAGCATGTAAATGGCGAATTTGTCACTATATTTATGACCGGTTTTGAGATTATATAAAAAGTATTCTGAGTATAGAACCTTAGGAAAATCATTTGGGGTGAAATCCATGATGCTGATATGTATTGTTTTCTTCACATTGATATAATCTTCACCCGTTTTCAGTTGGTCAAACATATGGCAGAGGTATGTAAGAGACCGTTCTGGCCAATTCCCGAGGTTAGATACCTGCATTTCCAGGTTAATCACATGGGTATCGTTGAGAATCAATTTTATGTCGAGAATTATGTTCTTATCATCGACAGTCTCCCCTTCCTGAATGGGATTGGTAATCGTGACAGAAGAAATCTCGTCCAGTTTTATGGATAATAGTGCGGATAGAAGTCCACGAAGTGCAGTTTCATTTTTTTGCAGAAATGCTTTGAAGAAAAAGTCATTTGTTAAGGTGTAGGGCAATTGTCCTGTAAGTGTTTCATTTGAAAATTCTCCCTCTGATTGGGGGGCCTTTTTTATTTGATTTTGTTGCAGCTGTTCTGCTGATGCTCCACTTGAAGCTTCTTGTGATAGTTTCATTTTCTCTCTTGATTCATTTTGTTGTTTGTCTCTTGCCATAGGCAAAACTCCCTTCTCTCTTGTGTTTCGTTAATAGTTCCAAACTTTTTTGAAAATCTTGGCGATCTGCCAATGGGAACAAGTCCCAATGATAAAAATAAAAGCAGAATGCTTTTAAAGAAAAAATAACAGGGAATAGATCTTCCCCATGGGTTTATTATATTGAAATTTTAGCAAAGTGCAAGTTCTTTTTTCAGCAAGTGTTTGGAAAACATAAGAAATGGTTACACAGGCTAGCTTGTATCAAACAATGTAGTTATCGGATTCAACTACGCCGTCAATGACAAAATTGTTTGGAAGGATTAAACTAAAACTATTCTTTGTGACAAGAGCCGTATTCTATTGTGCAAGATTGCTGTCTGCGTAACTAAGAAAAGAAAAAGAAGAAATTACAGAAAGAATTTGAATTACCTATGTCGGTTGAGTTTGAACAGGAGGTGGAAGACATGTGCAATTTAAGTGGATATGTGGAAGAAAAAGGACGAGCTGAGGGCAGGGCTGAGGGCAGAGCCGAGGGAGAACTTAATATTATAGTCTTATATAACTGGCTAAGAGAAAGTGGACGAGATGCAGATGCAGAAGCGGTCATGATACCCGAAAATGTAGAATTACGTTCTGTTTTATACAAAGAATATGACGCGTTAAAAAAAGACGTGGAAGATTAAGTATTACAGTTCACATACCTGTGAACTGTAACGATTAAGTAATTCAATGAAGCGACCAATAAATCATTATCATGTGCCCATTATTTTGGCACATATCAAGCAGACTGCCAATACTGGCAGCCTGCTTTTTCTTTCTCTTAAATCAGACAAAAAGGCTATTCTAATGCAATTCCTATCAACCGATCCGTCTGATCTGCCAGGAACAGCGGAATATTCAGTACATCCCCATCCAGCTTTAAATTATCCAAAGAAAAACGCACACGGAGTTTGACCTTGTCTGGGAACAGTTCCTTGAACTTCTTTAGGCTCTTACTAGTGGTATTTGCTTCCGATTTGACTTCCACAGGAAAAATGTCATTCTCTCGTTGAATGAGGAAATCCACTTCATAAGGAGGGTTGTTTTTGGTCCAATATCGGGGAACTACCTCAAATTGCGTAATCAAGGTTTGAAGCACAAAATTCTCAGTCAATGCCCCTTTGAACTCGGTAAACAGCCGGTTGCCTTCTCCAAAAGCAGTAGGCGCCAAATGAGCCAAACGGCGAAGCAACCCTACATCTACCAGATAAATTTTAAATGCAGCTAAATCGTCGTAGGCAGCTATTGGTAAACCGGGCGCGGAACTGCGATATATTTTATGCACCAGCCGGGCATCAACCAGCCACTGAAGGGCATCCTCATATTCACGAGCCCGTGCTCCTTCTTTGACAACCTTGTAAATAAACTTTTTGTTTTCCCTTGCCAATTGGGACGGTATGGATTTCCAGATCATTGATATCTTGGGAAACTCACTGATATTTGGGTGTTTGGCAAAATCACGTTCATAAGCACCAATAATTCCAGACAGAGCTTCCTGCATAGCAGCAACATCTCTTGCTTCTGTCCACATTAACACAGGTTCCGGCATACCACCAGTGACATAGTACATCTTTAATTTCTCATAGAGAGGATTGAAGAAGGCATCTGGAATCGGCTCAATCCTATCTATACTTTGTAAATATTGAACGAGATTCTCATCGCCATTTGCAAGAAGAAATTCAGTGAAAGTCATGGGGTCAATCTGCATGAAGTTGACTTTACCAACCGGAAAAGAAGATGGTTTCGCCAAGGCAATGCCCAAGAGAGAACCGGCACATGCAATATGATACTGCGGAGCATTTTCGCAGAAATACTTCATGGAATTGATGACTTTCGGACAATCTTGTACTTCGTCAAAGATGATGAGCGTTTTTTCGGGCATTATCTTCTGACCGCTGGCCAGCATTAGATTTTGCAAAATACGATCTACATCTTTGGTCGTCTCAAAAAACTGTTTGTATTCTTCGTTTTCATCAAAGTTAAAATATGCAATATTTTCATAATAGTGTCTGCCGAATTCTTTTAGAAGCCAGGTCTTACCAACCTGACGGACACCTTTTAAGATTAGCGGTTTGCGATAAGGTGAGTTCTTCCAATCCAGCAATTTATTTAACATTAATCGTTCCACAGAAACACTCCTTCACATTTTTATTAGGGTTTTGTGCATTTTTATCACATTATTATACGTGTTCTAGTGTGTATTCCTCACACTTTTATTACTATTATATGCGCAATTTACAAAATTCACAACCATTTCTGAAGATTCAACTACGCCGTCAATGACAAGATCGTTTGGAAGGATTAAACTGAAACTATTCTTCTGCATGAATTCCCGTGAAGATGTAAAGGATTCCATAGTGGAATATCATATGCAGCCCAATATACTATATGGAAATCCCACCAAAACATCCAGATATGATCTGTTGTCATCAGTGATGATACATCTGGGTGGAGACGAAATGGTAAGTGAACATAAACTTGTGAATATGCTTACCACGCTTTTATCAAGCAGCCTGGATAAAGAAAAGAAAAAGAAGAAATTACAGGAAGAATTTGAATTACCTATGTCGGTTGAGTTTGAAAAGGAGGTGATTGATATGTTTCCATTATAGGAATCAATAAGACCATCAGCTGATTTGAGGAAGGCGCGTATAGAGTTATTAAGTCCATTGCGAAGCGTGGGAATGTCTTGTGGTCATTCCATGTCTGTTTCTGAACTATTACTAATATATCACAGCTTCTCCTTCTTACTTCCCGTCACCACTCCATTCTTTACATAGTAGATATACAGATACCCATCTACCTCTTTCATATAGGCTTCGTTTCGTTCTGTGTTGATATTTCCATTTTCCACATAGTAAGTGAACCCGTTTTCAAAAGATTCTGCAATACCGGTATAGTCCGGACAATATTTTCCTTTTTCAAAGTATTTTCCGTAAAATACAGTTTCCGGTAAAGTCTCATCATAGGACACAGGCATATAGACTCCGGTACGCACATACAAATACCCGTTTTTCACGCAATAAGTGTCCGTATCCTCCGAATTTGCTTTTGCCGCAAGACCTGTGTAAGTCAGTTCCTGCACATTTTCCACATTTCTGCCATACACCGCCGTTCCGGAAGTGGTCTTATATACGGTTCCTGTATAATCAGAACGGATCACACCCTGTCCTACAAAATAAATGACACCTTCATATTCTGCCAGATCCTCATAGGCAAGATCCATGACACCATCTGTAAAGTACCCCAACACCTGTGTTCCTCCCGGTCCCGGTTTGGTATGAAGCCCGGTAAATCCGTCCGGTACGATTTTTTTCCGCTGAGTAAAGTCCTCCATCTCATACCAAAAATAATTGCTATATACCTTTTGCTGCCAGTTATAATGTCTCATAAAGGTAATGTCCTCTGGCAGATTTTGCAATGCCGTTAAATCCTGTATTTTATTATGGCTTAAGTTTAAAGAGGTAAAACGGAAATTTGCTTCCGATAGTTTTGAAATATCCTCCAAACAAGTAGCTGCCTCTTTGGAAGGTTCTTTCACCACATTCCAGGTGATGGTATGATAATGGTTGCTGTCATCTACCTCCATAATATTCAGTTTCACGGTGTAGGTATTTCCATCTGCCCCGTTTAGTGTAAAGCAAATATTTCCTTTTCCTTTGGTGTAGCCTTCCACATAACCTTTGTCTTCATAGAAATTTAAATTGGCAAGTCCCATGGTATAGGAATTATAGTTGGTGCCTCTTGGGGAGCCTGGGTCACGGTCTGCTTCTTTACTGTAACCTTGCAGGATAATTTTTTCTTTCCAACCTTTGCGTAAACCATGGAAGTTCCTTTTTTCTTTGCGGTAACCTTCCCTTTTTTCGTAACGGAAAGCACCTTCTTATTGGCTACACTCCATGTCGCTTTCTTTTTAGTACCCTTAACCTTAAGCTTTACGGTTTCGCCAACCGAAAGCTGTACTTTCGTCTTATTTAATCTCACCGTTGCCGCCACTTGGCAAAGATTTTTGAAAGCGGTGAATTGGATGAAAAAATGGGTGTTGCAAAAATTGCAACACCCAACCCACATGGACATTTTGACCCTGGTATCATTTCATGTAAATTTGGCTTCTGACATAATCGATGTCCAATAATTTTCCATCTTGTTTTTATTAATATTATAAAAAGAAAAATCCATATCCTCAAACATCATATAATGTTCTAAGCTAATGCTAATGTCCTTCTTCTTTGCAATTTCCAATATCCACTTAGAACAATTATCTCCACATGCTGTAGCCCAAATTTCAAAATCTGTTTTCCACATTAAAATCAAAGCCTTTACTCCTCCAGATATTTTTTCCGGAGGAATTTGCCCCAACACCGGACTCTGTATACAATATGGACTAATCACCTCAGATTGATCCACATCTAATATCATCTCTTTCACAAATGGATCCTCTAACCATTCATCCATGTATAATCTGTGAAATGCAATATCTATATCTTCCATTGTATCTTCTGATACACCAAATCGAATGGATAACATTTTATTCTCCTTCTATTCTTAAATCAAACTCTATTCTTTCATGCTTAAAATTACACATCGATATATTTTCACATTTTGAACATCCTGATTGTTTTCGTAAACATTTTCCTAACGATGATTTCGTATATGAAATCATCTGTTCTAACTGTTTTGCCGACAACTGTTCCAGGCTTTCTACAAAACAATCACAATCTTTTTGCGTCAGTTCTAAACCAAATGGCTTAGATTTTAAAATGAAATGTTCAAAACATTCCCAGTCTAATATCTCAATATTCTTTCCTTCCATGTATCGTTGCATTCGCTCCATTTCATAAGCAAAAGCTGCTGCATCATACACGACTAGTGTTTTTCCTTCAAATTGTTTTTTTTCCAAATAATCCACCAATTCTGACTTTGAGTGTGCAGAACTCACTGGAATATTCGTAAAATACTCTTCAAAAAATTTTCTTCCACTTTCTTGATCCTCTGTAACAATCTGCGCCACTCTGAAAAATTCTTCTTTCAGATGTCTCTTATATTTCGGTATATTATAATTAATCCCATTTTTATATTCTAACTTGTAATAATTATCTACACTAAGGGGAAGCCAATTCATATTTTTTCTGGAAATAATCAAAAAATAGTTGTTTGATTCTTGCAATAAGCTTGCTACATTATATTGCTTTAGCAGTCTACAGTCTTCATCCATAACCAATAAGCAATCTTCATATTCTCTTAATATCTCATCCTTTGCACGCCTATCAATAGCTACTAACGGAAGATCACTTCGACACTTTACAAGCTTGGGATTATCATTATAATCCTGAATCAATTCAAATAATGTGGTTTTGCCAGTTCCTGAATCTCCTGCAATTACAGAATACTTCCCATATATCTCTATACGATATCGAATTCTTGTATCTCCAATCTCTATTTTCAATCCGAAAACTCCCTTCCACTCCTCAGATCAATGTGGACTTTTCTATAACGAAAAATTATTGCAGCATTTCCCAATCCTGCATTGCTAACACTGCCTTATCATATTTTGACTCAGAAATTCGCTTTCCATTTTTATAACACTTTACCTTTCTTCCACCCTTATAGCGATAGCAATCTGCTTTTTCAAATTTTTCTCCATTAAACTGGTAAGTGGTAAATGTGGTATCTGCCGCACCGCCACTCTGTACCACACAGATTTTTTCTTCCTCTTCGCTGAAATATGCTACATTACATCCGGTAAATTTCTTAGCACGGATCACCTCCTCATCCTCACAATAGAAGAATTCATAGGCACCTCTCACTCCGTATGCATAGGTAATATACATTTCATCGGTACCATCTCCGTTCAGATCCACCTCTCCCTTAGCTGCGTATGGGTATTTGTTCTTCTTACTTTTGTAGTTGTCTTTATAATACTGTGTGTATATTTCGCTGGTATCGCTATCCGCCAATGCCACGCCTACACCCTGGGCCTGTGCCACTGCCAACCCCATAATTAATGCTGCTACGCCTAGTTTCTTTGTCATTTTTCTCATATCTTTTTCCTCACATTCACTTTTTGGTTAAATTTTGTTTCTTCAAATGATTTTCTCTTTGTGTTATAATAATTCGGTGTGTCCTGCGGGACTACACAATTTTATCATAATATGAAGGAGGAAACAATGGAAACAACATCTATTGTAATTATGCTTGCCATTATTGCCTATCTGATCATGATGGTAGTAATCGGCTTTCGATTTTCCAAGACCAACAACTCCGCAGATGATTTTTATCTAGGCGGAAGAAAGTTGGGACCGTTTGTAACAGCCATGAGCGCCGAGGCCAGTGACATGAGCAGCTGGCTGCTGATGGGATTACCGGGAGTGGCCTATATTTTCGGTATCTGCGATGCCTTTTGGACCGCATTTGGACTTGCCCTTGGTACATGGATAAACTGGCTTATTGTGTCTAAAAAAATTCGTAGATACAGTCATAAACTGGACGCCATTACCATACCGGACTTTTTCTCAAAGAGATATGGGGATGAGAAAAATATTTTGACAGCCATTGCTGCAGTGGTGATCATTCTTTTCTTTATTCCATATACAGCCAGTGGTTTTGCTGCCTGTGGAAAGTTATTTCACAGTCTGTTTGATGTAGATTATCATGCTGCGATGATCGTCTGTGCCATTATCATTGTGCTCTATACGACTTTAGGAGGTTTCCTGGCTGCTTCTACTACTGACTTGATTCAGAGTATTGTAATGAGTATTGCACTTATTGTTGTGCTTGGTTACGGAACTTCAAGAGCCGGCGGAGTGGAGGCCGTTATGGACAATGCAAAGAGTCTGTCCGGATATTTATCTCTTAATGCCATGCATGATATGACTACCGGAGGTTCTACTCCTTATGGTATCCTTACCATTATCTCTACTATGGCATGGGGGCTTGGCTATTTTGGTATGCCTCATATTCTGCTTCGTTTTATGGCAACAGAGGAGGAAGAAAAATTAACCCTGTCACGTCGTATTGCTACTGTGTGGGTAGTGATTTCCATGGGATTATCCATCCTGATCGGTGTTGTAGGACTTGCAATGAGTAAGGCAGGAGCCATCGCCGAATTTACCACTACTGCGGAAAGTGAAACCGTTATTGTAGCCATTGCAAACCTGCTCCGCTCCCACGGTATATTCCCTGCTTTAATCGCAGGATTGATTCTTGCAGGTATTTTAGCAGCTACTATGTCTACTTCTGACAGTCAGTTACTTGCTGCCTCTTCTGCTGCCTCTCAGAATATTTTAGTGGATTTTCTTCATGTAAAGCTGAGTGGAAAAGCAGCCGTAGTTGCCGCAAGAACAACAGTTATTCTCATTAGTATTCTTTCTGTATACCTTGCCTGGGATCCAAACTCCAGTGTATTCCAGATCGTAAGTTTTGCATGGGCAGGCTTTGGTGCCGCATTCGGACCAGTCGTTCTCCTGGCTCTGTTCTGGAGAAGAAGCAATCTGTATGGCGCCCTTTCCGGTATGGTTGCCGGTGGAGCCATGGTATTTATCTGGAAATATTTGATTCGCCCTATGGGTGGTATTTTTAATATTTATGAATTACTTCCTGCATTTATCTTCGCATTGCTAATCAACATTGTAGTTAGCTTATGTACTAAAAAGCCTTCTCAGAAGGTATTGGATACATTTGACGAAGTCAATCAGTAGTACGAAAAAAGAGTATGTGGCAGTTTTTGCCATATACTCTTTTTTTAATTAAAAGGTCACCTTTTAAATTGCTATTGTAAAATTGCACCACAAAGACTATATTTTTGTAGATGCTGTGCGTGTCAGACAGACCCAAGCAAACGATAGGAAGATTTTGCTGGGCATGTGTGGCAGGTGCAACATCTCCAAATATAAATAGTAAATTGTGCAATTTTACAATAATCCAACCAAGTTATTTCCACGGCACATAACAATCATATCGGATTGCCTTTCCCTTCACGGAATAATTCGGCTCTTCTCCTGCCAAAAATGTGCCTTTCAGTGGTCGTTTCACCACAATCTTCTCCGGTGCAAGATTCTTGGCAACCTCCAGCAATTCCTGTTCGGAAGTACACGGTTGTTCCAATTTCTGAATCAATTGTAGTTTTTTGTTAATCAACCCGGTTTTCTGTCTTTGTGGAAACATAGGATCTAAATAAATCACATGAGGCTTGTCTATCTGATTGGCAAGCAACTCAATACTGTTTCCCTCTATCAAATGCATTCTTTCCACGATTGGTTTTAGCTGCGGATGTTTTTTGGCGCGCCGGAGTGCATCCTTTAACAAAGCCCCGATCACCGGGTTTTGTTCGTACATGGTCACTTCATATCCTGCTGCTGCCAGCAGGAAAGAATCTTCTCCCATTCCTGCTGTTGCATCAATTGCCTTGGGATGTTCTTCTTTCGTCTTCGTTACCCGTACCAGCATCTCATGTTGCAAACGTCCGTCACTTACTCTCCGAAGCATCTGATCGTCAAAACAGCCTTGGTAGCTGAGTCCAAACCCACACAAAGACACGCCTTTTGAATCCACCAATAATGTCAATTCTTCTCCTGGTTTTTCAACCAGTGGAACATTCATTTTATTTGCCAGGGAAGCGGCTAAATCTTTTTGCGCTCCCTTTCCCATACATACTACTAATTTATCACTCATTCTCTTTCATTCCTATCTCCATAAACCATATATTTTCAAGCTTACTCTCCATTATATCTTTTCTATCTGGCAGACGCAATAAGAAAGAGTTTCCTATAAAGCCAAAATCGAGCAGGTTTCCCTGCTCGATTGTCTAAGTTTTTGAAACTCATTCTGTTTTGTATTTTCGAATCTTATCTTGTAATTGCTCCTCTGAAGCAAAAATATTTTCTGTCTCCAGATTGATATCTTCCATTTCCTGTGCCAGTGTGGTAATATTCTGCGTAGTTTCTGAAATTCCTGTTTTACAGTTTGATACTGTTTCAGAAATGGAACTGGTGTTGCCTGCCATTTCATTTACCAATTCCGTAATACCTGACATGTTCTTTTTGTAATTGTCAATAAGTCCCTGCATCCTTCCCGCATCATTGGAATACTGGTCTGCCACACGGAAGAACAACTGATAATCCGGTAACATGTTATCATTTACTGTATGAAGCAGTTCGTTGGCACATTCCATCAATGCCTGTACTGCATTTACCACTTCGCTGCTAATAGTCTGAATATTCCCCGCTGTCTGCGTACTGCTGTCTGCCAACACACGAATTTCTTCTGCAACTACGGCAAATCCCTTACCAGCCTCACCTGCTCTGGCAGCTTCAATGGAGGCATTTAAGGCCAACAAATTCGTTTGTTCTGCAATATTTAAAATTTCTTCTGTCATATCTGAAATATTCGAAACTTTCTTACTTGCTTCTATGCTTTCTAACATCTTCTCCTGTTGGAGCTTCACGATCTGTTGAATATTCTGCTCTTTGTCAGAAGTTTGTAATTTGATGTTCCCAGCCTTCTTCTGAATGTCCATAACAAGTTCATTTCCTGCGTTTACATCATCCATGGTACTTTGAATATTGTTATGAATCTCTAATGCCGATGTATCCAGTTGTTCTACTGCATCAGACAAAAGCTCCATGGAAGATGATAAACTTGTTGCCACTTTGTTGATACCGCTTGCGTTTTCCGTAGAATTGCTTACATTCTCCTGCATCTGTTTCATGGAAGCGTGAATATGTTCCGAATTCCCACCAATCTGCAGTACCAATTCCTGTATCTCCTGCAAAAACTTATTTACATTATTTGCAATGACTTCGAATTCCGTTCCGCTCTTATCTTCGATTTTCTTTGTCAAATCCCCGGAACCATCAGTCAGATCTTCAATTTTTTGATTGATTACCTGAAATCCCTTGGATAAACGTCTAGATACCAGGAATAAGGCAATTACCATTACGATATAAATAAGTGCACAAATAAGGATGATCAATGTAAACATATTCCACTCCACCATTTTCCAGATAAACCGTGAGTTCCTGATGTACACTGTCCCAATACTCCGATTGTTCCCCTTTTTCCCAGATATCCTTTACCTGTTCCGGATCCACATCGGACGCAGCACAATTGGAAATATTCCGTGCATTTTGCTGGATATTTGACAACAACATCGATTGCACTTTGCCTGTCAGTACAGCTCCCAGTACAATATCCCCTAAAAAGATTAAAACCGAGATCAGAATACACATCTGTTTTGTAATACCTATTTTTCTTGTCTTCATACTTATACATCCCCCTTACATGAAAGTCCCCACTTCCCCATGCAGCAAATAATCTGACATTATTGTACCAAGTCGCTAGCGCGACGGCTAGGCCAGGTTACAATAAACAAGACGCAAAAATAACCACCCATTGTCATGTGAAAACATATGAGCGGCTACTTTTCCAATCAATATATCAAGCGTACCATCATTGGTAGCACCTTTTTGCACTCCCCTATTATATACATTTCATGATGCTGGGGTCAAAAGGTATTTTGACCCCAATGATACCTACGAATTGCTTCGCTGCCAGCATTGCTGTATCAACACAAGCTTCTTCCCCATTGTAATTATAGCTGTTCCACTTTCTTCTTAATTTCTTTTGACATAGCTTCGATATTAATCGATTGTGCAGAAATCTCCTGGGTGGAAGCTGCTATGGTGTCAATCTTCTCTGTCATAACATCCACCGAAGAGACCAAACCCTTGATGGTTTCAATACTTGCATGGATTTGAGGGATCGTAGTATCCGCCTGATCATTGTTTTTCACGATCAGTTCATGAGTGGAGGTGGACAAATTACGGATTTCCTCAGCAACTACGGCAAATCCCTTGCCCGCTTCCCCGGCTCTGGCTGCCTCAATGGAAGCATTCAGGCTCAGTAAGTTGGTCTGGGAGGCAATATCTTCAATATCTCCATTTGACTCTTTGTAAGCATCAATAAAAGATGAAAACACACCAAGGGATTCTTTTAATTTTTCAAAATCCCTACTGGTAGTTGCAACCATTCCTGCAATATTTGTAGCCTCTGCTGCTGTAGATTCATTTGCTTCAGCGAGCTGTGTTACTGCATCTTTCAAAGAGAAAAAGTTTGCAATAATGTCTTGCAGTTTCTCATTGCGCTCTTCCTGCTCTTTTATGGTCTGTTCATGAGCCAATTGTATCTGTTTCTTTTCCTGTTGTGCCAGATCTTTGATATAGTGAATGCAATTTTCCTTTCGGTTTACCTTATAATAAATGGCTCGTGCCATGTCTTTACAAGTCTCATAACCGCAACAACTACAGTTGATGCATCTGCTTTCTTCTGTTGTTTTATTCATTTCCATATAGATGGTTTCTAATTCAGAATTGGTTGGTTCTTTTTCTTCAACAGACTTATCGTCATAATGTCGAATGAAGTCATTGATATCCAAATCTTTAAATTGTTCCATATAGTATTCCAGTCTTTTCTCAAGAGAAAGGGTTCGGTTCCATGGATTTTTTTTATTATGTTTAGCATGTAGTCCCTTTTTCTCCGGAATGTCGACTACATTTTTATGCATCTCATTAATTGCCAGCAAAATATCGGCATAATCCAGTTCAGGCTCTGTACCGGTTCCCCGCAGGCATCCCTTTTGACAATTGAGGATATCCACAAAAAGCGGAAGTTCCTTTTTCTCTTTTAAACGAACCGCATAGTTCTTTAAAAATTCATATGCTTCCCGTTCGCCTTCAACCTGAAGGATTGCAGCTTCAGAACCAAGGAAAAATTCGGCTGCTTCCCGCAGTCCACCTGGTTGCGGATACATGGCTCCCAATCCATAGACCAGTTCTTCATCGGCTTCCTTTGCAGAATGAAATCCGTCTTTGATATGCTCCATCAATTTTTTATATGTCACATTATATTTCACATAGCCTTTCGTATTTTTGTCGTTGATTTCCAGCCTTTTTGCAACACATGGACTTAAAAAGACCAAATCTTCCTGAACATTTTTGTATTTTTTCAGATAAATAGCCAAATCCATCATGGGACTATGTAGCGGCATGAGCTTCTCTAACAATTCCGGCTGGTACCTTTCAATATAGTTGACTACTGCCGGACACGGCTGGGAAATTCCGCCTTTGAAATTATGTTCTGTAATATATTTGATATAAGACCAGGTAGTAATATCTGCACCAAAGGAAACTGCATAAATATGCTTTACCCCCTTTTGTTTCAGATACCCGAATATTTTTTTATAAGTCTTTGGATAATTGGCAATAAATGCCGGTGCTACGATAACAGAAAAATTGGCACCCTTTTCAAGTTCTGAAAAGAAAATTTCCGTATCATCGTCATAATCCCTCGCCTCATGTTCACAGGAATCAAAACAGGCGCCACACTGAATACATTTTGATTCATCTACATAGATACTGTTTCCGTGTACCATATTAGCCTCCAAGACCGGACAGGTCTTGATACATTTGTTGCAACCAACGCAATTTTCGTTTGTAAATACCATACGAATTCCCCCTTTATCACTTTTAATGCCCCCTATTAACTATAACCTCATTTGTAATCATTTTACCACATAATCGGCAAAAACTAAAGAAATTTTTTCCAGTGTTTGTTTTAAAGTTCCCACAGTTCAGTTATAAAATTTATTAAATCAGGAATATTCGAGTATAATATGATACCAGGGTCAAAAGGTCTGAACCCGCATGGGCTTGCGGGGATGTGGGTGAATGTCCTTGAAACCTGCCAAACAATATACTTAAGGAGGAATTTTTTATGTCTCTATGGTTACAGGCAGAAATGAAGAAACTGGAGGAACATCGTGCAAAATGTGCCCCAAAAGCCAAACACATACTTATTACAGTCATTGTAGTTGCTATTCTAGAAGGGATAATTTTAATTGCCGGACAGTCTGCACCTGACTACAACCCAATCCCTCTATGCCTTTTTGTTGGATTGCTTGGATTTGTTATTGTTTTAATGTATGCTATCACTTCCAAAACAAAACCAAACAAAGCCAAGTTACCGGTAGCTACCAAAAGTATTGAAAATCTGAACTTTTCTTCCCAAGAGCTTCAGCAATTTGATTCAGAAATGATGACCACTCCTCTTGCGGTAATAAAAAACAATAACCGTGCAGATCTCCCAATTACCATCACAGAACATTATATGACAGAAGCCTTCTATGGTGCAGGTGAAATTGATTATAACATCGTCCGCCTTTCTGATATTGCCATGACCTGTTATGCATCAAGCAAAAGTGCCTCTACTGCAAATCCGCTGGATAAGGTATTTGACATTGACTTACTGGATGCTCAGGGCAATAAGGTAAGCGGAGTTACCATTGACGGCAAAAAAGCATTTTTAGAATTTAATGCAGCACTGGAAAAATACGCTTCTCACATTCAGCTAAATGTTCCAATAAAGGAAGTAAAAAATATACGAAAAAATTCAAAGTGATTTTCAGAAAAAATGGCTGGAGATTTCGCATCTCCAACCATTTTTCTAATTTATGCCAGATACTCAGACAAATCACCAAAGGAAGTATTGGATACCATTTCTTTGATTTTACTGAATTCCTCTTCTTTCTCTTTTGGTACGGTGATTTGTTCGAATTCCTCTTCTAATATAAGGAACTCACCCATATCAAAGGAGTCTGCTGCCTCTTTGATCCGCTGGATCAATGCCTGGTATTCTTCTTCCGAAAGACAATTTTCTTCGGTTTCCTTCTTATCCTTTTGACTATGTTCGTTCAAAAATGCCTGAAGATTTGTGACACATGCTTCATATTTGGCAAGTAAATATTCTGTTTCCTCCCAAACCAGCGCTTCCTGTCCGGTCTGGCACTTTTCTTCCTGGTCTCGTGCTAACTCTGAAACCTGAATTAATCCAATCATTTTTGATGTGCTCTTAAGACCATGTACCGTAATGGTATAATTTTCCACATCCTTTTGTTCTTTGAACTGTCTCAGTTTATCTCTGGTAGCGGCATAATTTCCACTATAAGATTTGATATTCTTTTCAAATAGCTGATAAGTGTTAGAAAATTGTCTCGCAGTAGCAACATCCACACAGACAGGAACCTGCGCCCATGAATCCTCTTTGTTTTCCTGCATACTTCCCGCAAGTTGTTGCAGCTGTTGGCTTGAAACCCCCTGCACTAATTCCTTAGGTAACCATTTTTTTATGGTAGCATTCAAAGCATTGATTTCAATAGGTTTACTGATAAAATCCTGCATACCGGCTTGTAAAAAACTTTCCTTCATACCAACCATTGCGTTTGCTGTGAGAGCAATAATTGGTAATTGTGCATAGTACGGATCCTGGGTCTCACTTGCCAAATCTCTGATTTTTTCTGTTGCTACAATTCCATCCATTTCCGGCATCATGTGATCCATAAGTACTAAATCATAATGATTTTCCGTAACCTTACGAATAGCTTCTTTGGCTGATTGGGCCGTATGAATTTCCATTTGAAGCTGCTCAAGCAATGCACATGCCGCATCCAAATTCATCTGTACATCATCCACAATAAGTATTTTGGCTTTCGGTGCAATAAAATCCAGTCCATGGCTGTTTTGAAGTGCCAGTTCTTTTCTTCTCTCAAGAAAAGAACCGATCTCTTTTCGATTGACTACACTCTGTACCAATTCAAAATGGAAGTCCGATCCCTGACCGTATACACTATCCACTTCAATTTTACTACCCATGGCGCGGAGCAGCTGCAAAACAATACTCATGCCCAAACCGGTTCCTTCCTTGCTGTAATTCTTATCTCCGTCCAGGCGCTCAAATTTCTGAAACAATCGTTCCTTGTCCTCCGGTTTGATACCAATCCCTGTATCCTTTACGGAAATATACAACCGGCATAGCGGCATATTTTCCGGCATTTCAAGTACTTTCACTGTAAAAGTAACACTTCCTACATCTGTATACTTGACTGCATTGGTCATAATATTGGTAATAATCTGTAAAATATGATTTTCATCTCCAATGAGGACTTCCGGAAGGTTACTGTCAATATCTGTAATAAGTGTCAATCCTTTTTTTCTTGCCAGTGCATCAATCATGCTTACAACATGATCCAGCAATTGAATGGTACTATATTCTACTGAATATATTTCTAATTTACCTGATTCAATCTTAGAAATATCCAAAATCGAATTAATAATACCTTTTAGATTTTCTCCAGCCTCCTGAATATTTCCTGCATATTTTTTCACAGCCTCCTCCTTCGTAGTACGAAGGATCACTTCATTAAAACTAAGAATTGCATTTAATGGAGTTCGGATTTCATGACTCATATTAGCAAGAAACTGGGTTTTCACTTCCGCCGACTGCTTATACTTCATGGCTCTTACATATAATCGTACAATAGAATCAAATGCCAAAGAGATCATATAAAACAGGACTCCAAAGGAAATCATAATACCGTCATTTGGGTACTTTGTGGAAGCAAAAGCATACTTCAGCAATTCCATGGTTGCCAATGGAACCAAAGCTGCAATTCCATATAAAGGAATTTTCCATACAATTGTATTATAGTCCTCCTTTTTCTTAGATTTATAGATAATCTCTGTGACTTGAATAATCGCTACCGCTGCCAATTCAAAGGCTATCATGGTTTGTGTAATAATTAAGGTATCTGGCAAATATACGATTCGGAACAAATGAAGGAGATTGTTCACAAGAAATACTCCCAAAGGTATGGTCGCCACAATCTTTGATGCTGTTTTTACCTTTTCTCGTTCGCTATAATAGGAAAAAAATAATGCAATGGGTACTGGCATCAGCATCAGCAATTCATAAGCCAAAACAATCACCTTTCCAGTATCATGAAACAGGAACTGTCCAAAATTACTCTCTGTGAACAGCCAACAGGCTACTGCTGTACTAAATAGTGCCAGGCAAAGCATTTCTTTTGAGAATCGTTTCAACAAAAATGTTGACATGAACCAAAGCAAGAACAATGCGCCTGCTAAAAATATAAGCAGGATGGTACATAACAGTGTTTTCCACTTTTCATGAAAGATATTTAGAAACAGACTTCCTCTATCCCCTAGATATACTTCACCCGGACTTGCTATGTAACGCTTGTGATTACTGAATGATTCTATGACTATCTCTTTCCCGGAATCCTCTGGCGTAATAGAGATTTCCTGATAGTACAGACCTATCATGTCCTCCCAAAGTGAGTTATCGTCTCTACATGAGATAGTGTCTACGCACAATTCCCCATCTACATAAATTTTTACTGCAACATGCCTTACCTGAAAGAAAAGACTAACTGTATGATCCACTTCCGGTAATGTATTTTTTAGTACCAAAGTATGAGAACTATTTTGGGGCAGATCAGCCGGTAAGTCCGTTATCCCACTTGTCCCCTCCAGAAAATCATACTGCCAGTTTTCTGCAAAAGGAACGGTGTCATATTCTACAAACTTTTCATCATGGTTTTGGTTGTCATGGAAACACACCAGGAAAAATGCAATGCCTATACAAATAAAATACAACATAATATGCCATTTTTCACGAAAATAATCCTTCATAGGTATCCCCCCCTAAACGCCAACGCGTATCTATACTACCTGAACTATTTTTTATTTTCTTCAAAGAACTTATTTACCACATCAAGAAGCTCGTCCTGCCCAAGTGGTTTGATCAAATATCCCTGAGGATATAGAGATAAGCACTTTTCCACTACACTTTTGTCTGTTACTGCTGTAGCAAAAATAACCGGAACCTTGTTATACCATTTCCATGTCATTTTACGCATCTGCTCTAACATTTGACCACCATCCATATTGGGCATTTTATAATCCAACAAAATAAGGTCCGGTAATGTTTTTTCCATCAGTACAAAGGCATCTTTGGCAGAATTTACTGCCATAACTTTATAGTCTTTGCTAAGGTAACTGTAAAAGGTCTTAAGGATCATCGGTTCATCATCCACCAACAGTATAGTAGGTTTCTTAACTTCCACAACAGGATTTTTCTCTGGTATGTAGACAAATTTTCCAAGTTCATATCGTTTTACCACCCCATGTACCAGATGATATTCACCAGACATATCCAGTCCTTTAAACGCAAACTCTCCAAATTGAATTTCGGTGCCCGGAAATTGTTCTTTTTCAATCACAATGCAGCTTCTTGGATCAATGTCATCTTCCTGTTCCGATATACACAACTTCGTATTAATTTCTGAGGAATTTCCAGCGGTTTTGGTATAAATCCCTTTTTTTGCAATGGATACTCCTCCAAGGATATTCCCAAATTTCCCTTCTGCATGGATCTCTTCCTGTGCAGTTAAGAAGGAGTGATACGCATTATTGAAGGTAACGTTCTTTCCTGCCTCAACCTTTGTTTCTTCAATAAAAGTAGAGCAAACCGTTCCATTTGCTTTGATCACGGCTTTTCCCTGGCCATGTATTCCCTGCTTGACGATAATATCCTTACCGGCTTCTATGGTGGCACCTTCCACGACCCCATCAACAATGACATTTCCCTCTACCTTGATGGTTACACCTGAAATTACATCTCCCCGTATGCGAATATCTCCTGTAAAAACAATCGTTCCCGTCGCATTGCTGGCATTTCCATCTATGGTCAGCAAATCATTGACTGCTAAAGTATCATCCCGGTAACTCACTTCCCCATTTGTGGTAGCATAATACAAGTTATCTTTTCGTTCCACACCTGATAGATATAATGGTGGAAGCTCTTTTGGCGGAATTGGAGCCACCACATTGGCAAATATGGTATAGCCAAATATTCCAGATTTAGAAGGCTGGTATTCTGCAAGCAAATCTCCTGCTTTCACTAATTCTCTTTGAATAGAATAATCTACGGATCCATCTTCCAAAATCCTAGGACGGTATTCCTTTTTTTCTGTATCAAAGAAAAATTTATAATAGCCCGGATCACCTGTTTTCGCCGGTTGTCCTTCTGCAATGACATATTCTTTTCCATATGGATTTTCCTCAAATATGGATTGAATCACATCCCTTTTTACGCCCGCCTTTATGTCTTTTTCTTTCAGTAATTCAAGTATATATTCTTCTGTAATCTCATCATCCCCATCCATGTCAATAAAAGCCTTTGCTGACATCATGTCTTTGCTAATTGTAATTTTTACTGATCCTTTCATAAATACTCCCCCTTATTTATGTTGTAACGTAACTATTCGGAACCCTCTCCATATATAGACTTCTGAATAGTTACATTGTGACAATAAATCTCCACACTCTTTTTTATTATATCATAGAAATGAATGGAGATTGTTAAATAAGTGTTACATTTTTCCAAAAAAAGGGATAACAAAAAAGGACTATCACCAAATTGGCAATAATCCTAAGCCATCATCTGTCAGCAATGCTCTTCCTGCCGCCAGTCGAATGTGCACAATATTTGCAATCTTCCGGACACTTTCCACTACGCCCATTGATAATGGAACACAGATCTACCTTATCACCAATAAAATGTTCCCTGATACGGTCAGCACCTTCACAAAGTTCTTTTAAATCACAGGTCAGAAAAAAAGTCAAATCATTTAGATAGCAAACAGATCCGTCATGCTCGCATGAAAAATTGTCCAAATCTGCACACAGTAGACTTTCATACGGTATTTTGGGTACCGAAAATACCTACCTGTGAACAGTAGCGTTTTTGCTACTTCAAAATAGAATTTATTTCTTGATTTCAGAACATGTGTTTGATACAATAAATTTGGACATGAAGTCCAGGTGTTACCACACATTGACGTGTGACTGGCGGTTCGCTTCTTGCGGAGAGTTCATAGCTCCGATTACATAGAAATCCCTTGGGGAAATCTTGGAAAGGAGGACTCTGCTCATGCTTACAGTCGATAGTTTAATCGCAGTGCTTAGTCTCTGCTTAACCAGTTTTGGTCTTGGCTATTCGATTGGTCGAAATAGCAAGACGCAAAAATAACCGCCCCTTAGCCTGAGAAACTGAGAGCGGTTATTTTTAACCAATTTTAACAATCAGGCGAACCGTCATCGGTAGCACCTTTTTTATACTTATACTATTATATTAGCACCCCTTCTATTTCATGTCAAACACATATTCAGCACAGATTGCGTAAATTTACTGTAGGAAAAACGAGGTTGAAACACCTCAACGATTTTGGATTTCATATAATTCTATTATTTTAGATTTTTGGAGTAAAACTTTCAATTTATTATACCCCTAGAAACTCATGTGCCTGTGCTGATGTCATACATTCTCCTCGAGCAATAGCTTCTTCTGCAATTTTCATTTTTAGCAAAAAAATCTCTTCTGCCTCTTCACGATTCATAGTATCAACTGAAATCCCAATGTTTTCAGTTGTTGCCAAAGATACAAAAGCTTTCTTTTTATTTTTTGATGTTATCATATCAATTCCTCCATTCATATAAGTTTCTCCTTTCCTTAATATTCCAAGTTAGGCGTTTGCAAAACGCCACAAGCCGCATAAATACGGCATATTTTTTGTTACAAAATAAAATATCTCCTCACGGGTTATGGTATGATAGAATTGACAAGAAACTAACTACCAACCCCCGAAAGGAGACATTTATATGATACCACATAAACAACTAAAATTGGCAGATATTTTTGAAGATTGTAAAAATATTTTTGAAGAAGACAAACCTCAGTTTCTTTCTTTACT
>JBGVLO010000056.1:0-6703 GCA_045124315.1 Lachnospiraceae bacterium | reverse complement strand
GCTGGTGACAGTTTTAGAACGTGTGGGAGCGGAACAGATATTGAAACGGGGCATAAACAGTTATTCCGTGGATGTGGAAGCTTTTTTCTGTGATTTGTATGATTATGAAAAGGATAATGCCACATCAGATGAACTGAACCGGTTTCGGGGAGAGTATATGAAGCAATACAGCTGGGCAGAGGTGACGTTGGCAAGATTGTATTGGGAGAAGGAAAACAAAGCCGCTTCCGGGGATTTTACAGATGCAGAGTAAAAGTAGCATTACAATATAGATTATGAATAGGTACAATAAAAATGGATAGGGGACAGTTATGATAAAACAAAAAATTATCATAACTGTCCCCTATTTTGTCCCCCCGCTTTGTCCCCTGAAAAGGGTTAAAATAGAATGTACACTTGTTAAAGTATACATATAATAGGGAAGGAGAGGAAAAGTATGAAAACAAGAAGTAAGAATTTAACAAAAAAAATGTTGAGTATTTTGCTGTCTGCTGCTATGGGAGTTTCGTCCTTTGCAATGGTGGAAACACCGATAGAAGTAAAAGCAGAAGAGTCAACAGAGTCAACGGAGTTAACAGAGGAACATGTACATTGTGTGTGCGGGGAAACGCACAAAGATATTGGAGAACACACAACGGAAGAAGAGGTAGAATGGATAGCGTGGACAGACGCAGATGAACTTCCGAGTGCAGATGGGAATTATTATCTGACACAGGATGTGGAGATTGGAAGCTCATGGACACCGGCGGTGAATGAAGATAAGAAAGTGAAACTTTGTTTGAATGGTCATACCATTAGTTGCAAATCAGAAAACAAAGGAAGTGTCATTAATATTGCATGTAAGACAGGGGAAGATGGCTTTGTTTTGTCAGATTGTAAGGGAACAGGGAAAATTACCGGTGGAAATGGCGAACAAGGCGGAGGCATTAGGGCAACAAATGGTGCACAGATTAAGATGTTTGGCGGAACTGTCACCGGCAACGTAGCAAATGCTGGTGGAGGATACTATGGAGACTATTTTAAAATGTACGGTGGAAGTATAGAGGAAAATGTTATATGACGGATTGTTAAAAGGCAAAGAACATAAACTACTACATAATCACCCGGCACATGAGTGCGAGGAGTGTTAGTACATAATTAAGAAATAAGCAGATAATGTTAGGTTAAGAAGCCTGTTTGAGAAAAAATTAATATTTTCTCAAACAGGCTTTTATTGTACCACATTTTGTATTACAGGATGGTATAAAATGATAAACAGATAATATGTAAAAATGCATAGAGTCAAATGATAGGGAAAAGGAGTGTGATTCTTTATGAAGAAAAGGAGAAAAATCAAAGAAAGGGTATTAAGCCTGGTGCTTACCATTGCTATGGTAGCGTCGCTTTTTACGGGAATGGCACCTGTGGAAGTGTATGCAGCAGAGGGGAGGCCTACGGATGAAGAGCGTGCTGAAACTATGATAACTACATTTGATGTAACACTTGAAAAACAAGGTGAAAACTATAAGTGTTCAAAGTTGCCGGAATTGAAAAGTGATAATTATAAGTGGGTATATTATTACGATCCTAATCACGCGGTGGCTTCTTCGAAATATGAAGAAAATTTTGAAGAGAGAAAAAAATTCTTTCAAAGCCTTATTGATGAAAAACAGAAATTAGGTGGAGCTGTTGTAACAATACTTCCTGGTATGAATACAGATGAAATCATAGATTTAGAGAACTGTCAGATACCGACAGATGAGAACTACGGAATGTTGATAATTATGCAGGTTTATGATTATGATTTGAATTCTGAAGATCCGGATCTTGTGGGTAGAGGTGAAATGTATTGGTTTCATCAGGTAGCAGTATTCGATGTTTCAGGTAAAGTGGAAGGTAGTGTTGAGGGAGAAACAACATTTCATAATTTGTTAAAACCGGCAGGTAATGAGGTTGTCACAATTGATCCACCTGACCCTGTTCCTGAGGTAACGTCTTCAAAAACTGAGCGGATAAATATTAAAAACCCAAATTATGCAGAATTGAACCTTGGTGTTAAGATTGAAAGTAAAGATGGGGCCTTATGCTATCCTTGGAGTGTTGTGAAGTATTTGTATAATGTTGACCATTCTTATGTTGTACCAGGTGGAGACTATATAGTATCTTTCTGTGAAGTAGAGGCTATGACACCGGATGGACAGGATGAATACGGACAAAATAAGTATATAGTTCCTGAAGCATCAGTAAAAGAGGTGCCTATTACAGTAAAGGGAATACAGGCTCCAACACCGGAGGAATGTCCTAGTGTAGGAAGTGGTGGTCCAGGTGCATTAAGTGTTTATAATAATAAAGATACAGAATTTTGGTATAAAATTGAAGATCAATATGGAAATGTTTACATGGGAATGGGATGGAAAACAGTGAGTGCCCAGAGTATGGGAGCATATCTTCAGGCAGTGCCTAGTGGGGTATACTATGTGTCATTCTGCTATAAGGATGCTTTTAATGGGTATGGTGAACCATCGGAAAATGCTGTATGTAAGATTGCTGTTACTGTAGAGGGTGTAAAAGCACCAACTTTAGAGGAGGCACCTACAATAGATGCTACTCATCCGGGTGTAATACACATTAATAATGCCACAGATAAAAAATTCTGTCATCAAGTTACAGATAAGTATGGAAAGGTTATTAAAAAATGGTCACAGGAGTTATCTTCTGTTAAAAATGCATCGGTTGCACCATTAGAAGCTGGAGACTATATTGTATCCTTCTGTTTTAAAGAAGCTTATAATTATGGATATCCAGCAGCAGACGCTGTACTTCAAGTTCCTGTTACGGTAACAGAGCCACAGTTTAAAGAAGGCAGCATGGATACAGAAAAGAACGAATATATAATCGACTATAAAGATGGAGAAAATGTTAAGGTAGCAATAGCACTGAATAATTTAACTGATGGTGATGGTGTTGCTAAGTACTATACATTTGATGAAATTGATTGGTATAAATTGCCGGATGATGAAGAAGTAAGAATCGTAGTTATAAATTCAGACCCTTCAGTTTCGCCAAGGACTTTTATCTGTGGCGGAGAAAGGGATTATGATACCAATGGAGCTTTTTATGCGTTTGATTGGAATGTTACATTTAGAGATGTATCAATAGAAAAAAATGATGATTCATCAGGTGAAGCGGTTATTTTAGGATACGGAAATGTAGTAATGACAATTGATGGAGATGTATATGTTGAAAGACTTCGTCATTGGGGGCAGCTTGAAGTAGTAGGTAATGGAAAAAATGATACCTATACAACACAACACATGGTTCTGGATGATCCAAAATCAAGTCTTATCTTTAGGGATATAAAAAAGGTTTGTGTTGTAGAAAATGATAATGGAACGCTTAATTTAGCATATGGGCCACTTACCTTTTTAAATATAGATAAGTTGGAATTATCGTTGGGTTGGCGTAGCATACATTCAAGCACAACCATTAATTTTAAAAATGTAAAGGATTTCTTGATTACAAGTCCTGAACTTTGCATTCTCACAGCTTACTATAATGATTCATATGTGACTTTCGAAAATTCATTTGGTAGACTTATCAGTTGTCAAGAAAATGAAGAATTTGACCATTGTATGGAAACGAATGCAGTATATGTTATTCTTGATAAAGAAACTGAAATTAAATCAGGTGCTGATGCTGAAACAGCAAAGGTTATTACATTAAATGAAGATAAAACAGTTAATTTAAGTGATATTGGTAGATACTTCGAAATTGTAGGAGAAAAAACATACGACCTTACACTGGACAGTACAAATCTTCCAAATGGAAATGTATCACTCTATACATACAAGAGTGAAGGTGGAAATGTAGAAACTACATATACAAATGGTGAAACAATATCAATGCCAATAGATGGATATGCACGTGTATTTGCAAGTGAAGAATTTACAGTAGTAGCAGAAGGTGCAACCATAGGGGAAGTAATATATCTTGGAGTAGATGAAGGCTATTATTGTGAAATCACCAACTTCGCAGCAGATACAACAGTTGTAGTTAATCCAAAGTCACATGTACATTCTCTGACACAGGTACCAAAAGCAGAAGCAAACTGTACAAAGGATGGTTGTGAAGCATACTATAAATGTGCAGGTTGTGAAGATATTTTTGCAGATGAAGAAGGAAAGAATACTACAACATTAGAGGATTTAAAGATTGACAGACTTGGCCATGACATGGCAGAAGCAACATGTACAGAGCCTTCAAAGTGTAAGAGGAAAGGATGTAATTATACAGAAGGAAGCAGCGTAGGACATAAACTGGGCGAACTTCAAAAAGATGAAAATAACCACTGGAAAGAATGTAGCTGTGGTTATAAAGAAACAGAAGCACACAAATGCGTCTGGTATATTGAAACAGAAGCAACAGATACAGTTAAGGGTAAAATGCATGGTGTTTGTGAAACCTGTGGACAGAAGGTTGAAAAAGAAACACCTGTAACAGATGAAACATCCGGAAGCGGTAAGGTAGAAGTTATTTCTCCGGACACAAATGCAAACAGTGCAAAAATCAATAATCCGGAGGATGCACAGAAATATATTCCGTTAACAGAGGATGAAAGAGCAGAAATCGTAAGCGGTGAAGACCTTGATATTATTCTTGAAGTAACAGATATTACAGAAACAGTGAAAAAAGAAGATAAGGAAAAAATTGAAGCTAAAATGGATACCTATAAATTAGGTATGTATATGGACGTTTCTTTATGGAAAAAGGTAGGTAAAAGAAATAAAGAATATGTTTCAAAAGCATCAGATAAGATTTTAATTATGTTTATGATGCCGGAAAGTCTCAGAGCCGGAAAGGGTAAGGAAAGAACTTACAAAGTAATGAGATTACATGATGGAGTTGTAACAGTAATTGATACAAATATGAATACAACAACAGGTGAAATCAGCTTTGAAACAGATTCATTCTCAGTATATGCGCTTGTTTATGAAGAAAGTGTTAAGGCAACAGAAGCGCCGACAGCAACACCAACAGAAGTACCAAGTGTAACACCTACAGAAGCACCAAGTGTAACACCAACAGAAGCACCAAGTGTAACACCAACAGAAGCACCAAGTGCAACACCAACAGAAGCACCAAGTGCAACACCAACAGAAGTACCAAGTGTAACAAATGCTGTAAAGCAGGTACTTCTTCCGCAGGTAAGTAAAAAGAGTAAAAACAGCATCAAGATTAGCTGGAATAAAATAGACGGAGCAACAGGTTATGAAGTCTACGCAACTACTTGTGGAAATTACGATTATAAGCTTACAAAGACAGTGAAATCAAATAAAAAATCAAACTGTACAATAACCAAGGTAAAGGGTAAGAAAGTAGCAAATAAGAACTATAAATTCAGAGTAAAGGCATACAAGCTTGTAGATGGAAAGAAAGTGTATATTGCAAAATCTAAAGATATACATTTGATAAAGAGCTACAAGAAGTATGGAAATGCAAAAGCAGTTTCAGTAAAAAAAGCAAAAATTACTTTGAATGTAGGAAAAACCAGCAAGATTTCAGCAACTATAAAAGTGTCGAAAGGCAAGAAACAGAGTTCCACACATGGAGAAGAAATTCGCTATATTTCTTCTGATGAGAATGTGGCAAAAGTAAGTTCAAAAGGAAAGATAAAAGCAGTTGGAAAAGGTAAATGTAAGATTTATGTGTTAGCTGTAAACGGTAAGTATAAAGCAGTTTCTGTAACAGTAAAATAAAAATCTATATTTTCCGGTAAACATAAGGCAGATGACGTTTGTTATCTGCCTTTAAGGTTATTGAAGAAAATAGGTAATTGCGAAACTAACATCTAAAATGAGATGACTCGACCATGGAAATGGGATGAATTACAAATATTTACAGCAAGATACAATTACTTCAATTTTAGGCGCACTTTAATAAGCCATACAAAAAAACGGCTTTTAAACTGGTGAGTCCTATGCAATTAAAGGTTTCAGACTTCGGATGTATTCGTGGTGATGGATTTTATCTGCTAGTATAACTGTTATTAGCTGGGCAATTCCCGCAATATGCAAATCAGAATGCAATGTTTTGGCGTTTTGTGTTTTTCGATTTGCCAGGCAGAAACTGTCTTTAATGTGATTAATGGACTTCTCAACATTTACACGGATTTTGTATGTTGCATCCCATTCTTCATTACCACGCGTGGTGCCAGGATAAGCACGTAAATTTTGCTCTGGATAAACATAAATCATTCGTCCACAGGACGAGGTTGTACAAGGATTTTCGCATTCACATTTGCGGTAAGAACGCTTACGTTCTTTGTCCCATACCCATTTCATTTTTGGACAGACAAATTTCATCGTTGGTACACCACAACGAAGATGCGATTTACTTCCTTCTCTTTTCATGGGAAGGGACGGATCGTTAGGACAACAAGGAATTCCATTGGCATCTGTCTTGTAGTCAGTATCAGGAATGGAAAGTTTATTTTTCAAAGGAATATATGCTCTTTTGAAACCGGTATCTTCCAAAAGATATTTGTAAATGGAAATAGAATCAAAAGCAGCATCACCAAGAAATGTATCCGCTTTTTCAGAATCAATAGCCTTGCAGATTGGTTCTGTAATGTCAACAAGATTATGGAAAACATTTTCAATATCATTTTCAAAATCTTGTTTGAAACGAGTGATTTTAGAAGCATCAGGAACTTTTTTGAAACCAC
>JBGVLO010000055.1:0-6749 GCA_045124315.1 Lachnospiraceae bacterium | reverse complement strand
ATAAATATGAATGGAAGGAAGATAAAGAAGGTACTTTATACATCACACCTTCACCGGATGCGAAAGTGTCTCTTTATAATCCGCTAAAGGATTCGGAGCAGATGGTGTTAAAGGCGGTAAACCTCGGACTGATGTGCATGGACAAAGATAATACACAGGAACAGTTACAGAATGCCATTATGGATTTTGTTACCTGTTACGGACTGCTTGGATTTATGACCGCACTTCCTACCACTCCGGACTTCATAACTTATCATGCGGTATATTTGACGAAAAATCATTTTATCAAGGCAGAAAGCATGACCACGGAAAAATATCTTTCTTACTTCTTTCCATTTGATAAGATTGATTTTGTGAAAAAAGGAATAGAATCTTCATGGAGTACGGACGATGTGCAGATGATGGCACTGATTATGACCATGAAAAACAAACCTCAGGCAGTAATGATGAGTTTTCAAAAAGAATATGCAGAAAGATATGACTGGCTTGTAACACTGTTCAAGGATTGGGCATTTACCTTTATGTCAAGCTTTCTCTACTATCAGGACTTTGACATGCTGGATGATCTGCAAAAGAATTTATATCGTGAAGGCATGGCGGCATTTGGCGGCATCGCACCAACCTATCACATAGAACTGCTTGACCGCCCTACCATTGTGTGGGACTTCCACTCTCTGTTATTGGGTGTACAGATGATGTTTTCCTTTATGCTTACGGATGAAAAATCCTCACTGAAAGTATGTAAACATTGTGGGGATGCCTTTGTTGCCAGCAGACCGAACAGCGTATTTTGCAGTGGCAAATGTAAAAACCAGTATAATGTGTATAAGAGCAGGGCGAAGGATAAGGACAACAATAACTAATTTACCTGCTATAAGAAAGAAGGCTTTATATGAATACAGATATTACAAAACAAATGGAAATGGTGCTGTACAGAACAGAAGATGATAATGTAACTGTCAGTGCCTTAATAAAAGATGAAACTATCTGGATTACCCAAAAGGCAATGGCTGAATTATTCGGTGTTCAGACACCGGCAATCAGCAAGCATTTAAAAAATATTTTTGAGCAGGGAGAACTTCGTGAAGAAGTGGTAGTTTCCAAAATGGAAATACCCACTCCACACGGTGCGATTCCTGGAAAAACACAGCTTTCCCCTACCAATTATTACAATCTGGACGCCATTATTTCTGTCGGTTACAGAGTAAACTCCATTCAGGCAACCAAGTTCCGTATATGGGCAACCGGTATTTTGAAGGAATATATGATAAAGGGCTTTGCTATGGATGACGAACGCCTGAAGCAGGGTAAAACAGCTTTTGGAAAAGACTATTTCCGTGAATTGCTGGAACGAGTTCGCTCCATCCGTGCCAGCGAACGCAGAATATGGCAACAGATAACCGATATCTTTGCAGAGTGCAGCATTGATTACGATAGAGATTCTGATACTGCATATCATTTTTATGCCACCATACAGAACAAATTTCATTATGCCATTACCGGTAAAACAGCGGCTGAAATTGTGTATAATCAGGCTGACCACACCAAGGAAAATATGGGCTTGACCACATGGAAAAATGCTCCCGATGGTCGTATTCTCAAATCCGACACTCCGATTGCCAAAAACTATTTGGACGAAAAACAGATTCGTCAATTGGAACGTGCTGTTGCAGGGTATTTTGATTATATAGAGGATTTGATTGAACGTGAAAACGTCTTTACCATGGAAGAATTTTCAAAAAGCGTGAACGAGTTCCTTGAGTTCCGCAGATACGATATTCTGAAAGATAATGGGCGTATTTCCCATAAACAGGCAGTGGAGAAAGCATATCAGGAATATGACATCTTCAATAAAACGCAACCAATCGAGTCTGATTTTGATAAGGTAGTAAAAGGATTGGCAAAGACTGATAAATAGGATGTTTTTTGATACGATGTTAGCGGAAACAGAATCTGCACAAGTTCATTCTGAAAGTTACAGCAAAAAAAATAAAATCAATTGTACAAGATTGGATGAGTCCGGCTTTGGTAGGCTTGTTCAAGAAGAAAAAACAATTTCTTTTCGGGATTGTGTAATTTTGATATAATTTGAGATGATAATTTTTATTTTATGAATAAGGCAAATCGGAATTTATTGTCCTATAACATAACGCAACTATATAGTAGCTCGATAGTCGGGGGATGCAACCAGAGTTTTCGTGCGATGTCATTACGGCAGAAGAATTATTCTCAAATTATGCATAAAATGGGGGATGCAACCCATAGTTTACATATAGAAACTCAGAGGTGGTGTTCTTTCGGACTGCAAATTCGTATCATTGATATGAACAAGAAGTTCAGATTGGAGGATTCACTATGACATTAGGTGATAAAATATCAAAACTACGAAAAGATAATAATTATACGCAGGAGCAGCTTGCAGGTATTCTGGGAGTATCCAGACAGTCTGTCAGCAAATGGGAAGGCAATCTTGCCTACCCTGAAACAGATAAGCTGATACGCATGAGCGAGATGTTTCAATGTTCCTTAGACTATCTACTTAAAGACGACGAAGAAATGGCCAGTGAGCAGCAGACTGACTTGGGACTTCCATTCTTTAGAAAGCGTTTGCAGGAGAGAAAGAGCGAAAAGACCGTGATGGGTATGCCTTTGTGGCACATTGCCCGAAACGCCAAAGGTTTTGTCGCCGTGGGACTGAACGCTCGTGGTGTGATTGCCATCGGTCTGAAAGCACAAGGTGTTGTATCCCTTGGAATGTTATCCATCGGAGTGTTTTCCTTTGGTATGCTTTCTATCGGACTGCTTGCCATTGGGTTGTTTGCGCTGGGTGTTCTCTCAGCAGGCTGCTTCGCCCTCGGAATCCTGACGGCGGGAGCGATTAGTTTTGGCGTTATTTCCATTGGGGCAATCGCTACCGGTGAATTTTCCGTTGGAGCGTTAGCGATTGGGAAATACTTCGCTCTCGGTGATAACGCCAGAGCGATGGTAGCCATAGGCGATACGGAAGCTGCCGGAAGCGTTTTTCAGAAAATAGGAGAGCTTTCCGCACAGGACATTGCTGACGTAAAGCAATCGCTTGATACAGTTGTTCCAGCCTATTTTTCGTGGGCGAAAGAACTAATCAAACTGTTCTTATAAGCCAAGCTAATGTAAATGGAGGAACAAACTATGTGGAGAAACAAAGAAAAAAGGAATCAGTTATTTATATTATTGTTCTTTACCTTTGTGCTAATATTGCTCACATTTTCTTTTAAGCTAATTTTTATGATAAATGCAACTGGAATACGAATGACCGTAAATTGCTTTCTCTATCTGCTTCTTGGCTTTGTGGCATTCCTGTTTATTAAATTATCCAAACTTAAATCGGATTATGGATTTAAGAACAGAAAGGCTTATTTAATCGGTATATTACTTGCTATAGGGCTTGAACTGATAATCGGCGTGTTCCCTGCATTAATGGGGTTTTCTTTAATCGGAGAACATCGTGATTTTGCATTGTGGTATTTAATCGGTAAATTTTTCTATTATGTTTTAATTATAGGACCGGTTGAGGAACTAATATTTCGAGTATATATTCAAGATACAATCATTGAATTGTTGCCGAGAAATAAATGGCTCGGTGTGGTATTAGCTTCAATGCTGTTTGGCTTTTGGCATATTATCAACGGGAATTTGATACAAGTTTTATTTGCGACGCTGCTTGGATTAGCATTCGGTTTTGCAAAATACAACATTAAGAATTGCAAATATGTCGGAGTTGCAGTATCTCACGGTTTATACGATTTTCTAAATGTTGTAACTACAATACTTGTTGTTAAATAGAGAAATTGTACCTTGGAAGAAATTCGGGGATTATCTATAGATTCGTTGCAAAAGAAGTCAGTGCAACAAATCTTCAGTTTGTAATGATGAAAGAGAAATGGAGAAAGCATAATGATATGAAAAAAATAGGAGTAATAATAGGAGCAATAGTTGGTGCGGCATGTGCAGGGATAACAGTATATCTTCTCGGAAATCCATTTGCTTCTGCGGCAGTTGGTTTTGTTTGGTGTTATACTGGTTACTTTCTTGGAAAATACATTGAGAAGAAAAAAGGCTCCAATAAGCAAGAAAAAAGATGACAACTTCAAGTTTATCAAGATGACGACAGACTGGAAACTTGATATTTTTTGCAACAAAAATACAATATATCTCCCCTCATTCATATAAATTCGGGGAAATTAAATTTCATGATACTTATAAAACAGTTCCGATTTTCCTTTCGGATTTCTCCTATTAGTGAGACAATAATTATTTTTACACAAACCAGCTTATTCGTGGTAGAATAAAACCACAGATAAGCTGGTTGTTTGTTTTGAAAGGAGAATCTTATGAAAACAAAACAACCGGAACTTAACAAAATCACTGCACTCTACGAGAGATTATCCCGTGATGATGAGCAAAGCGGTGACAGCAACAGTATTGTAAACCAGAAGAAAATACTGGAGAAATTTGCAACCGAGCAGGGATTTGTCAATCTCCGTCATTATACGGATGACGGATGGTCGGGAACCAATTTTGACAGGCCGGACTGGAAGCGTATGCTTGCGGATATTGAAGATGGCACTGTAGGATGCGTTATTGTAAAGGATATGAGCCGTATCGGGCATAATTACCTTGAAGTAGGCTTTTATACGGAAGTGCTGTTTCGAAAGAAAAATGTGCGATTTATTGCCATTTCCAACAATGTGGACAGTGCTTTAAACGATGGCAGTAACGAATTTGCCCCGTTTCTTAACATTATGAATGAGTGGTATGTAAGAGATACCAGCCGGAAAATCAAGTCCGTACTTCATAACAAGGGGATGGATGGAAAGCATCTGACAAGTAACGCAATCTACGGCTACAAGAAAGACCCTGATGCCCCAGACCTTTGGATTATTGATGAAGAAGCTGCTGCTGTTGTAAGACGTATTTATCAGCTTATCATAGAAGGAAACGGACCGATGCAGGTAGCAAAGATTCTGAAGGATGAAAAAATCGAAAGACCTTCCTATTACCTTGCAAAGCAGGGGCTTGGAACCTGCCGGGGAAGCTGTGACATGAGCAGACCATACACATGGACTGCCACCACTGTTTCAGATATTGTAAAAAAACCTGAGTATATGGGGCATACAGTAAATTTCCGTACCAAAAAGGAATCCTACAAGGATAAGCATTCTGTGCATAATTCACCGGAGGACTGGGTTATCTTTGAGAATACTCAGGAAGCGATTGTGGACGAAGAAACATGGCTTACTGTTAAGAAAATCCGTGAAACGAAGCACCGCCCCAACAAAAAGGGTGACATCAATCCTTTAACCGGACTGATGTATTGTGCGGATTGTGGTGCCAAGATGTTCAATCACCGCACCGGTGGTTACGAAAAGAAAGATAAAGATGGAAATCCTACCGGGAAGTATACCAATGCACAGGATAATTACACCTGCTCCACTTACAGCAAGGCAAAAAGCAAGTTTGAGAATAAGTGTACGCAACACCACGTCCGCACGGATGTTGTCCGTGATTTGCTTTTGGAAACCATTAGGTCTACCAGTAATTATGTGAAGGAGCATGAAGCAGAATTTATTGAAAAAGTTCGCAGTGCCACAGAACTCCAACAGGAAAGTGAAGCCAAGGCACTGAAAAAACGTCTTTCCAAAGAGCAGAAACGAATCAATGAACTAAACACCCTCATAAAGAAGATCTATGAGGACAATGTAAATGGGAAGTTAAGCGACAAGCGGTTTGAAATGCTTTTGGCAGACTACGAAGCAGAACAAAATGAATTAGAATTATCAGTGGAAGCTTTGGAGAATTCCTTGAATGAATATCAGGAAAATGCTGATAATGTAGATAAGTTTATTGAACTGGTACGCAAGTTTACAGATTTTACAGAACTTACTACTCCTATGATCCATGAATTTGTTGATAAAATCGTAGTACACGAAGCAGACAAATCTACCGGGGACAGAATCCAGCAGATAGATATTTATCTCAAGTATGTGGGAAAACTGGATGTCCCGATGCCAGAGCTTACTCCCGAACAGATAAAAGAAGAAGAACGTAAACGCCGTAAACGTGCATGGAATCGTACTTATATGCGACGAAAATATGAACGTGAAAAGGCAGAACGAGAGGCAAAAGAAAAAGGGTTATCTGAGACAGTCAGCTAGACTTTCCTAGAAATAACCCTGTGATAGTGAAACATGAGAAAGGTAGATTGTACAAGTTGATGGACATCATAAGAAATATGGTATGTAAATTGGATTTCTCCAAGACTAAATTCTCTTTCATCTAAGAAGAAGTAGAATATAATATTAAATTCTCTTTCATCTAAGAAGAATTTAAGTTTACATTATACAAATTTTCAAAATCCACTAATTATTCTAATGTAATATGTCGATAAATTAAGATATGGTAGAATTGTGTATACAAATATCATTTATTTGTAATTAAAGAAAAATATAATTATCAGTTGATAAGCAATAAATGAGTGCAAAGGAGTATGCTTATGCAGATACAACATAATTTACTGGCGATGAATTCCAACAGGATGTTAGGAATTACAGGGTGTAATCAGGCAGGGATAACAGAAAAATTATCTAGTGGATACAGAATTAATCGAGCGGCGGATGATGCAGCGGGTTTATCCATATCAGAAAAGATGAGAAAGCAGATTAGAGGACTTACTCAGGCTGCGAGGAATTGTCAGGATGGTATATCCATGG
>JBGVLO010000054.1:0-49625 GCA_045124315.1 Lachnospiraceae bacterium | reverse complement strand
GCATGTGTTAAGCACGCCGCCAGCGTTCATCCTGAGCCAGGATCAAACTCTCAAATTAAAGTTTGTTACCTTGCTAGAAACTTGCTAGCTTTTTTATCCTTTACTGTTAAAGGTTTTTGTTCGTGAAAACATCAAATGTTTTCCTTTGAAATTCTTTTGAATTTTCAAGGTTGTCTCACTGTTTAATTGTCAATGTTCTAATCGCCGCAATCCTTTATTTATAAGGTTTTCAAGGCTTTCTTTGTTTTCCGCCAGCCCCAAGCGACTTGTTTAGTATATCATTAGTTTTTTAGAAAGTCAACACTTTTTTTAATCTTTTTTTAATTTTTTATCCATCATTCGAACACCCTAATATACTATAAGTGAAATTCAGCTGTTGAACCAGCTAAATAAGCTTACCTCCCAGCCAAAAAGAATGAAACTTACTCATACACTACGACGTCCCACCAATATGCATTTGCACAAAGTAACGTACACACTACTATGTGAATTTAATCCTCTAGAACCTGACACCTTAGTGACCACCTCGAGTTTTCTAAATCGATTGAATGCTACTGCACTCTGGGACTGCCATCCTCGCGGATCATGATATATGAAAGTCAGCTTCTAATACAGCTGCCCGAATTCGCAATCCATCCACAAAACAGGGATACTTGCTCATACGGTTAGGTTATCAAACAGATATGTCTCCCAACAATCCCCAAAGGACTAGCTACTCGTCATCTGCTCCAAACATATCTACTGACAACACTTTTATAGCAAACAAAAAAATAGTTATCTATACTCGATAACTATTTTTCATAGCGGAGAAGGAGGGATTTGAACCCTCGCGCCGCTATTAACGACCTACTCCCTTTCCAGGGGAGCCCCTTCAGCCTCTTGGGTACTTCTCCATCATAATTATATTGTATCAAAGGCCATTTGATAAAATCCCTATTACATACTTAGAAAGGATCCATCTTTCTAAATTCCGCCAACCGTTTTATCAATCAACACATGTCATGTTATCATTCTATCATAAGACCTTTCCTAGCAAAAACAAAACCACCAATTATCTTGGTGGCTTCACACAGCGGAGAGGGTGGGATTCGAACCCACGTGTCCTTTCGGACAAACGGTTTTCAAGACCGCCTCGTTATGGCCTCTTCGATACCTCTCCGTAACTTGCTCATTTAGTATAACATCATAATCAATGAATGTCAACACTTTTTTATATTTTTTTTATTTTTTATTTTATATGTCGTAATCCCTTGAATTTACTGGATTTTGCAATGTTCCATCTTAATGCTTTTCATAAGTTTTTTGAAACATTTCTTCAAAAATCCATCATAAAGATGCACTAAAAAATCACATAATCTATAACTGGACTAAATTTTACAAATGGATATTTTACCATGTAAACTTTCGCACCATTCCCAAAAAGACTTGGTCAACTTTTTAGGCATGCTTATTACAGTTTTATCAATTGTAAAACTTATATGTTTTTTTGGTCACTTTGACGGCTAATCGTTTTCTCTTTAAACAAACATACTCACTTTACTAACATCACAACGCATAAAAACCGACTGATTATTTGCCATTCAGATATAACGTTGCAATATCCAAGTCCTCAGGCGTGGTAATTTTAATATTCTTATAACTTCCTTCAATCATTTTAACAGGATAACCAACTGTGTTTTCTACTACCATTGCATCGTCGGTTATATTCTGCTCTTCTAAATCCGAAATTTGCTCATATGCTTTCTTAATTAATGAATACGAAAAAGCCTGCGGCGTATGTACCATCCACACTTTCCTACGATCCGGTGTATCCTTGACTAGATTATTTTCATCCACCAATTTAATGGTATCCTTTACCGGCATACCAACCACACAGGCCTCATGCTCCATCAGTTCCGTACGGAGCTTTTCCAAAACAGCCTGAGTAAGCATCGGTCTTGCCCCATCATGGATATATACATATTCTGCCTCTTCAATGGCCTGTATCCCATTATAAACCGAATAATAACGTTCTGTTCCACCTACAACAATTTTTGTAACCTTTGTAATTCCATATTTTTCTACAATTTCTTTTTGGCAATATCCCACTTGGTCTGCCCCTGTAACCAGCACAATAGAATCTACAAAACTGTCCTGAAATGTTTTTAATGCATAATAGAGAACCGGATATCCATTTAGTTCCATGTATTGTTTTGGTACATCTGATTTCATTCTTTTACCTTTTCCTCCTGCCAACACAATTGCAACACTCTTTTTTTTACTCATTATCCATTCCTCCGATTTACGCCTTTTATCTACACTCTGTTTTTTCAGTGTTTCTCTTATAATTTCATTGTTCCGAATTATAATAGTATTCTCACGTATCTAGTCCCCTTGTGAGATTCATAATTCAAAACAGTTACATTCTCGCAATAATTATTTCTATCAAAAAATTACTCGATATCAAAAAACACACCTAAAATATACTAATTTGTTTTCCATCACAATACAGAATCTTTTTTACATTCAGAAATCCCCTATATTTCACTATCTTTGTCCGATTTTTAAATTTGGTACCGCATTTAAATCCCATCCATGTCTAGTACCCTTCATATATTCGTAGTATCCAGCCACCCCTATCATAGCACCATTATCAGTACAATAGATTGGCGACGGATAAGAGAGATAAAAGTTTTCGCGGTCACAAGCCACTTTCATAGACTGTCTTAAAGCTGAATTAGAGGCCACTCCACCCGCAATAGCGATTTTATCCATTTTATACGCCTTCGCAGCTGCAATCGTCTTTTCCACCAATACATCTGTAACTGCCTTTTGGAAAGAGGCCGCGATATCTGCTTCCACGATTTCTTCCCCTTTCATCTTGCATCCATTGATATGGTTCAATACTGCCGATTTCACCCCACTAAAACTAAAATCATATGGAGCATCCTCTATTTTTGCCTTTGGAAAACGAATGGCATCTCCATTTCCTTCTTTCGCCAATTTATCAATCTTCGGTCCGCCTGGATACCCCAGCCCTATAGCTCTAGCCACCTTATCAAAAGCTTCTCCCACAGCATCATCTCTGGTTCTTCCAATAATCTCATACTCTCCGTAAGCTTTTACTAGCACCAAATGTGTATGTCCACCGGACACGATCAAACACAAAAATGGCGGTTCTAAATCCGAATGTTCAATATAGTTTGCTGAAACATGGCCTTCAATATGATGTACACCCACTAAAGGGATATCTTTCGCAAAACAGATTGCTTTTGCCTCTGCTACCCCCACTAACAATGCCCCCACTAAACCAGGACCATATGTAACTGCAATGGCGTCCAAATCATCCAGTGTCACATTAGCTTCACTTAATGCCTCTTCAATCACCTGATTAATTTTCTCTATATGTTTGCGAGATGCAATTTCAGGAACCACACCTCCGTATAATGTATGCAATTCAATCTGTGAAGAAATCACATTTGACAATACAGTTCTTCCATTCTTTATTACCGCTGCCGCTGTCTCGTCACAGGATGATTCTATTCCTAATATCAAGATATCTTTTTCTTCCATAATTTCCTCCAATTTTACTCTTTTCGTAACTAATCAATAATCTCGTTCAATTATAACATTCCATCCTCTCTTTTACCAGCCTATGTTCCACTTGATATATGTCAAGCTTGCGTATGAACATTAAACATCGTTGACACTTTTGCGTCTCTCCAAGGACAAAACTCATCTGCAAAAGCGTACGCATCCTCGCGGAGCATTTTGCACTGTTTTCAGCCTAAGCAAAAGAGTGTCCTCCAATTAAGGACAACACCCCTTTTCTTCTTCATTCTTCTTCCACGGGCTTCCATCCGTAAATCTTCCAGTTTTTATTTTCATCTTCTCGCAAAATAAAACGCTCTACACTTTTTGTGTATGATCCAGATTTTCCATCCTGTATTAAATAAGATACCCGTAGACTGGCACATTGCTTTTCATTGATTTTTTCTTTCACCACAGAACTGTTATTATCCACTGTATAGCTGGATATGATATTTTTGTTTGTCCGAAATTCCTTTAGTTCGCCCTCCAAATCTTCCAATTGCTCTTCCAAAGGGTTCTCAGCCAGCAATTCTTCATCAAACAATTGACGCATTTTTTCTACCAGTTTTCTACGATCCTCCTCCCCAGCCTGATTGTAGATACAAGTAGTAATTCTACTATATAATTTCACTACCTCTCTTGGCGTGCCCGGATAATTATTTTCAAAATCCTTATCCAAAATGCTACACACTTCTTCATTTGTACTGGCCTGTTCCTTGTTTTTATTGGCACGGCTATTCTGCATAATACTCCAAAATCCAATAGCCACGCCTATTACAATCACAAACATAACAATCACAAGCATCATGTTATTCTGCTTTGTTTTCTTCATATCTAACACCTCTTCTTTCATTTCCTTCTTTAATTTTTCATTTCACAGTTTCCACTTGTTTTATTTCACTATCTTTTCATTTTATATTTTTTGTCGAATCATTGGAATCAAAATACCTTTTGACCCTGATATCATTATATTGTTATTATCTATATCGTCACTTCTCTCTCTAGGACATAGTCTCATTGGTCATTTTTTTAATCAATGGATCAAGAGGTCACTTTTTTCAAATTGCTATTGTGAAATTGCACAACAAAGACTATAAAAAAACCTATAGAATATACCACTATCTAAAAACAGTATATTCTATAGGCCTTACTATAGAACAGTTGTTATTTTAAGAAACTACTCATTTTTGTTAAATTCCAAAGTAACACTCCTCTTATCTCTCGGAATGATTGTATTTGGAAAGATTTTTCGAACCTCATCTTTATAGTTTTCCGGATAGGTCAACGATGGACTGTAATGAGTCAGCCACATTTCCTGCGGTTGGGCCTGTTTTGCCAGTTCTGCCGCCTCATACATAGTCATATGCTTGTTTTCAACAGCCTTTTTCTGTTTCTCCGGCTCGCCATACATTCCTTCGCATATAAATAAATCTGCCCTCCGTGCTTGTTCTGCAATAATAGGGAGCGGTCTGGTATCCGTACAATATGTCAGTTTGATTCCTTTTCTAGGTGGACCTAACACCATGTCCGGTGTATAGGTAATTCCATCTTCCCATAGAACCGTCTCTGATTTTTGTAATCTTCCCCATATTTTCTGTGGAACATTCTGCGCCAATGCTCTCTCTGTAGAAAATCTGCCCGCACGTCTCACATGCAATGTATATCCATAACAAACTACATTATGCTTCACTTTAAAAGTTTCTATTTCATATCCGTTGACAGTAATAGTCTGAAATGGTTCTTTCACCTCTATAAATTTTAAATCAAATGGCAACTCCGGTGCGATCACTCGCAATGAACTTACCACCCTCTCCAATCCTTTCGGTCCAATCAGAGTTACAGCTTCTCTTCGATCTGCATTTCCCATAGAGAGTAGCAAGCCTGGTAAACCACTAATGTGATCTCCATGATAATGAGTAAAACATATCGTATCTATATCGTGAAAACTCCATCCTTTTTCTCTGATCGCAACCTGGGTCCCTTCTCCGCAATCAATTAACAGACTGCTTCCATTCAACCGAACCATCAGCGCAGTCAGCCATCTTTTTGGCAACGGCATCATTCCACCTGTACCTAACAAACATACATCTAGCATTTCTTCCTCATTTCTATTCTGCCCGGAAGTCACAAATGCTCCCATTACAGAACTTCATTTTTCAATTTTCGTTCAATCGGAATCTTAAACTTCCGTATCATATTATCATAACATTCCTCACAAAGATAAAATGTATCTCTCTGTAAATCTTTTTTTGAAAAATATCCCCAGTCTTTTCGTCCTTCAAAAATATCCTCCAACAGAATTCCATTCATGGATTTTATTTCCTTCGCACAGTTATTGCATCGTATCTTTCCCATACAAATACCACCTCCGCCTACATTATACGACATATTTTTTCTTCCGTATACATGTAAAAACTTCCTAAACTGGTATTATTTTCCTTTTACACATACTTCCACATAATGAAAGCATCTTCTTTCGGATGGTCATAAAAATCCTTTCGTATTCCTGCAGACTGAAAACCAAATTTTTCATATAAAGCAATTGCCGCATGATTGCTGACACGTACTTCCAAAGTGAAACTAGTCAATCCTTTTTCCATTCCACTTTGAATAAGTGTATCAAAAAGACTTCCGGCAATCCCCTTACCTCTGCTCTGTCTTCTAACGGCCACATTTGTAATCTGCCCTTCTCCAGCAATCTCCCACATACCACAGTAGCCCAGAATCTGTCCTTCCTCCTCTGCCACCAGATAGATACGCCGTTCATTTTCTATTTCATTCTGAAAGCTTTCCCTACTCCAAGGTTCCGAAAAAGAATCGTTTTCTATTGCACACACTTGTTGAAGATCTGCAATTTCCATAGGCCTGATTCTCATAGTATCTCTCCTATTTTTTCTGTTCTCTTTCCATTCGTTCCCGCTCTGCTTGAGACAATCGCAAATAATCCGGTTTGTGATCTCTTGCATGTTCTACTTTTCCCTGTTCATAATACCGGAATGCCAATGCTCCCAAAGCTCCAGCTCTCTGTCTGGACATATGTGCAGGCGCAAAAGAATATGGAACCTTAATATGTTCTGCAATATAGTCCTTTTGCACATCCACGCCATCGCCCAAAAAAACTACCGGGCGTCCAGCTGCATTGATCTTGTCAATAATCTCTTCTATAGCAACGGCCATCTGAGGATCAACCACTTCCATGACATTATCTTCAAAAGAATACAATCCGGTATAAACCTGATTTCTTCTGGCATCCATAAGTGGGCACACTAATTTGGAAACTCCTGCCATATTGTACGCCAGTCCATCCACCGTAGGTACTGGAATGATTGGTTTTTCCAATGCCAGTCCAAGTCCTTTTGCAGTAGCACATCCAATGCGCAATCCAGTGAAAGAACCTGGTCCTGCAGCTACTGCTATGGCATCTATGCTGTTTTTATCAAAATCCGTTTGCTGAATAATCTCATCAATCATATGGAGCAAAGTCTGAGAATGTGTCTTCTTATAATTCATGGTATATTCTGCTATCATGCTTGAATCTTCAAGCAGCGCAACCGTCGCTACCAGTCCCGAGCTGTCAATCGCCAATATTCTCATCTGTCTCAATCCTTCTTTCTATTCACACAATTCCACTTATCATTGGTGTTGTTCAATACTGATTTTCCGATAGTCAAATCCCTTATCCAAATCTTTCTCAATTCGAATGACCGTATGCTTTTCCGGAATAATCTCCTGTATAAGGTTCGCCCACTCTACAAAAGAAACCCCTTCTCCGTAGAAGCAATCTTCATAACCAATTTCCTCCATCTCTTCCACATCTGCAATCCGATACACATCAAAATGATAAAAAGGTAATCTTCCTTCCTCATAAGTCTGCACAATGGTAAAGGTAGGACTGGATACAGGTTCCTCAATTCCAAGACCTTTGGCAAAACCCTGGGTAAATACTGTTTTTCCTACACCTAAATCTCCTAACAAACAATACACCTCTCCCGCTTGTGCCTTCTGTCCCAATTCAAATGCTACCTTATAAGTATCCTCTGTCTTAAAGCTCTCTATAATCACCGTTCTCCTCCTGACTATTACGCTTTCCATTTGCATAAACCTGCATCCACATGTTCTGATACATATAATTTCAATTCTTCCTTTTGCTCTTCTAATTGTTTTTTTGGCCAAATACACGCATTTACTCTGGAAGTATAAACTAGTATCTGTTTTTTATTCTCAACAACTTTTGCAATCCCGTCCCAAGGGGCTAATTGCTCCAAATCGTTCTGTCGAAGTAAAATTCCATCCTCACGCAATTCATACTCCAAAGGATCATTCATAGATGGATTTTTAATCTTCTGGGTTACTGCCATCTTCAAGAGCAATACAGGCTGCACTACCGTAAACAACAGCCCAATGGCAAGAAAGAACCAATTACTGGTACTCCACTCATATTGCAATCGAAACACAAATACTCCCAATGATACCAAACTAAGCAACAAGCTAATTGCCCCATTTACACTGGCATAATTATAGTGGAGCAGAAAAAAATACAACTCTTTCACTCCCACTTTTACGTCAAATTTTATACTTTTCTCCATACTGCCTCCTCCATACTCCTCAAGGGTACCTTGCGCCTTCATACAAAACCTCTTCTTCGTACCCACTCTCCAGAACAATGACATTATAGCAACAAATCCCTCATTCTTAAGGAACCTGCTCCATAAGACGAAGTTTCTTATAGAGTAAAAAAAGACACCCTTGCTCATACAAAGATGTCTAACCATGCCGGCGACCGGAATCGAACCGGTACGGGTATTACTACCCACAGGATTTTAAGTCCTGGGCGTCTGCCAGTTCCGCCACGCCGGCGCAACATATAAAATATGTTAATGGGCGGTGGTGGATTCGAACCACCGAAGCAATATGCAGCAGATTTACAGTCTGTCCCCTTTGGCCACTCGGGAAACCGCCCATTCTTTATGTATTTGTCTCAAACACTAAGCTAGTATATCACATCTTATTTTTCTTGTCCAGTACTTTTTGCCGTACGTTACTGTTTCCAATCTCTCAGTGTTACAGTTCACAAGTATGCGAACTGTAACGGATTTGGGCAATGGTGCGTATGAAAACTTTCTATGATTTACTCTTTTATCTGTTTAACAGATCTCTCCACCTGTTTTCTAGGGAGCATAATCTGGTGTCCACATCCCTGACATTTTAACCGAAAATCGATTCCCACACGCAACACTTCCCAATCATGACTACCACAAGGATGTTGTTTTTTTAATGTAACCACATTTCCCACTTGAATATCCATACTATTTTCTCCTCTCCACTTTATCACGTACACAAACAATTCTGCCTGATGCTCTGTGAAATTAAAAACAACCTTTCTTGTACATAAGTATAAGGAATATTTTCTGTCTTGACAACTTTTTTCTATCATAGTATTATATATCACATAATAACGTAGTTTTTAATACTACATTATGTTTTTTAGATAACTATTTGTTTTGATTTTATGTAAGGAGGGTTATTCATGATAAGAAAAATTAAGTATCAACTTATTCATCCGAAAGATCCCGGTAGTGCGATTACACATTTCATTGGTATGTTCCTTATTGCATTGGCAATGTTTCCTTTGCTTTATCATACCTTCCATCACAGCAGCCGGGTAGGTGTCAGCGTATTTTCTATGTTTATTTTTTGCATTAGCATGTTTCTACTCTATACTGCCAGTACCACTTACCACACCTTCAATTTGACTAAAGTCATTAACAATCGTTTAAAGAAATGCGATCATATGATGATCTTTATTATGATTGCAGGCAGTTATACGCCTGTTTGTCTCATTGTTCTTCGAAACCGCATTGGTTATCTCATGTGTGCAATTGTATGGTGTACCGCATTGGTGGGTATGGTATTAAAAGCGCTTTGGATCAATTGTCCAAAATGGTTTTCCTCTGTACTGTACATCACCATGGGTTGGACTTGTATTATGGGGATTGCTCAAATTTATTACAAACTACCAGCAACTGCGTTTTTATTACTTTTTATAGGCGGTATCAGCTATACGGTAGGTGGCGTAATTTACGCCTTGAAGATGAAGAAATTTAACGAAAAACACACTTACTTTGGAACACATGAAATTTTCCATGTATTTGTTTTATTGGGTAGTTTATGTCATTATATTGTGATGTATGCATATGTAGCCATTATGTAACCGTAATTAAGTTGTATTATAAAGAACAAAGTCTCCTATGAAACAGACATGTCTGCTTCATATACATTACCATGATGGAAGGTCAGTTTACACAAAGTAGGTCTACTGACAAAACTTTCATAATATAAAGACAAAAAAACCAGATAACAATCGGATTCTATACCGAAAGTCATCTGGTTCTTTTTTTATTAGAAGAATGTGACAATCTTCTCTAATTCTTTTCTCTTTGGCATCTCCGGCTGTTCATCTGCATATCCGATTGAGATAACAGAAACCACTTCCTGATCCTCTGGAATAGAAAGTTCTGCACGAAGTGCTTTCTCATCACGAATCCCCATCACTAAACTGGATAACCCTAGCTCTGTTGCTTTTAATAATAAGTTCTGATTTGCAAGACCAAGGTCATACGCTCCCCATTCATTTCCTAACTCATTATCCGGATTTCCCTCTCGATCAAAACCAGCGCGATTCTTTACAAACGTGGTAACAATCAATGCCACTGCATTCTTACAATTCTTCCGATTAAATTCTGGCAATCCCTTTTCTGCTACACTTGCCATCTTATCTGTCGAAGTAACCACATAATAACGGCCTGTCTGAGAGTTCTTCCAAGATGGAGCAAGCTGTGCCGCTTTGATCAGCTCCTCTAATGTACCCTGCTCAATCTGTCCTGCTTTGTATGCACGGACGCTTCTTCTTGTCTCAATTGTTTTCATCAATTCCATAACTTATACCTCCTCAGTTGTAAAAATACCTCTTCTATATCTTCAACATGTGTTGTAGATATCGTAATATCAGGAAAAATCCACCCTCTTGTTGCTATCAATCGCTTCCCTTACTCTGCTTTTTTCTCCAGGAAAATCTTTCTTGTAACAAAATTCCATACCAATACTACTCCTGTTGCAATAGCCTTTGGTAACATAAATGCTAACTCTGCAAAGAATTTTGGCCAATCCTTAAACCATGCAACCATTGGATCTAGTACAAAAATGAGTAGCATATTGATTCCTAAACCAATGATACTTAATATAATAAAAATGACGAATTCCTTCACTCGACTCATGTCTTCTCGTCTCTCAAATACAAATTTCATACTACCAATGTAATTCACAATTACAGATACAGTAAAGGAAATTACAGTTGCGACCACTTTCCAGTTTCGAAGCGCAATGACCTTAGTCAGGCCACCCAAGACTCCAAACTCATACATTTTTACCAAAAGCGCAAATATGGCCCAGTCTACGATCGTAGCTATCACACCTATAATTCCAAACTTTATGATCTGTTCCATCAATTTCCTCATAATTCTCTATTTCCTCCATTCACTTATCAATGTTCAAAGTTTTCTCATACAGAATTCACAATTCTTTCCTTTTGCAAAACAATTACTGCAATCCCGCTTAAAAATATTCAGATCCCAACGCAAGGTAAAATATATTCCCATAACCGTCTTCTCCGGTTTCATATATCCACCTTCTTCCAGGGTTATCCCAGCTCTTTTCGTATCCAAAAGCCGAAACAAATTGGATATGTTCTCTACCGGAATTCCATAAAACCCAGGAGCCATTCCTTGTGATACAACATGTCCTGTATATAACCGAAGCATTTCCCTAGACGCCTCTCTTGCAGCATCCAAATAGGCATTCTGCCATATATCCCCATACAACTGTCTGGCTACATTTTGTTCTGTAATATCTATTTCTTTTGAACTAACAAAATAAGCATACACCCCGGTAATCTGCTCTTTATAACTTTGTAGGGGTATATTATATTCGAAGCGTTCTTCTTCCAATATCATATATCGGCTATAAAACTCATAATGCTGTATTTTTTTTGCTTCCATGACAATGTGAAGCTTACTTGCTATTGCTTGTTGTACCAGAAAAATCTCCTCTTCTTGATAAATGGAGGGTGGATTTTTTTCTGAAAATCCAGCCATCAAGAAAAACAGTTCCCGGGCTCTTGGATATAATTCTTTCTCTGAAAATATGTATTCTAACTGATTATTCCTGCACATGCTCCAATCCCTGATTTAAAATTGTATGAATATGATCATCCGCCAGAGAATAGAATACAATCTTGCCTTCTCTTCTATACTTAACCAGTTTCGCCTGTTTTAACACACGAAGCTGGTGAGAAACTGCCGACTGACTCATTCCGATCAGAGCCGCAATATCATATACGCACAATTCCGAACAGGACAATGCATACAATATACGAATTCTCGTACTGTCACTAAATACCTTATATAAATCTGTCAAGTCATATAAAATTTCCTCTGGTGGAATCCTTTGTTCAATCTCCTGACAAATTGCATCCGTTGCATACATGTATTTTGGTTCTTCCATTCCATTCTCATTCCTTTACCGAATATTTTCCAATGCAAGTACAGCCCAAGCTTTCCCCTCATACTTGTTGTATCCTCTCGTCTTGGCATATCCAAGTACTCTGGTAAGCTGCTGCTTCTCGTTCATCTCAAGGGCATACCCATAATCCTCCTGCTTATCTCCTGACAGGATGGTCTGTGCTCCCTGACACTCTAACAACATGTTCTTATGGAAAATCAAGTCTCGTTCTCTTGCTCCGATTACCTGTCCTGTTTCATTGATCAGGTATACCTCACCTTTACGGCTAATCTTAGCTACATCAATCATATCCAAAATATAATCCCAATTAAAGTGGGTAGCTAATACTCCCACTGTATTTCCTTCCTCATCCAGAATACGGGAACTATATGACACGATGTATTTTTGTAAGAATTGGGAATAATGCAAATCTGTCACATATGCTCCTTCTGAGACAACGGCCTGTTGAAACCATTCTTCCCCACTTACATTTTTTCCTACTATCGATTCATTTGCTGCACCTGCGATTATATTTCCTTCAATGTCTACAATTACAATTTCATTGTATACTTCATAAATACGAAGCAAATTCTGAATGACCTCCGTGGCTTTCCGTTCAAGTTCTGGTGTCTTATTCTTGGCAAACGCCTGTACCACCGCCAAAACTGCCCATGCCTGAATATCACAATAACGTTCAAACAAATTACGATCGATCTTATCAATCAACTCGCTTGCCACATCCGCAGTACGAACACCAACCATATTACTAATTTCTTCATTTAAAGCCTCGACATTCTCTTTGTTCTTTTCGTTCGCCTTCAAATTCTCGTTAGCAAAGACTTTAATTTCCTGGGTAATAATCTGAAATCCGCCCGCCATCTCCATACGGCCCAATTCTCTGGCTGAACTAATAGCAAGCAGCTTGCTCTTCTCTGCAATGGTGTCAATCTCTCTCATACTGTTCTGCGTCGCAATATATCCATCCAACATATTCTCGATCAAGTCTGTGATCTCTCTCTGCTGTCCTTTTTCAAACAATTCGCACACCTCTTTCCAAACACCATACGGTCAAATAACACTTTTATTAATATAGCATATTTTCCCTATTCTCTCAAGAAGCTTCATAAAATATTCCCCATTTCAATCCGATATAATATGATACCAGGGTCAAAAGGTCTGAACCTACATGAGCTTGCTCATATGTGGGTGAATATGTGAACTGTAACGAAAGGACAAACAACGAAAGAAGGGATTCCAATGATTGCAGGTTTATCTTCCAGCGGTGCATTACAATCTTTGTATCCGCAATACAATAAGAAAAAAGTATCAAAAGTAAAAAAAGTTAACAATGGTAGTTCCGCCTTAGAAGAATTGTCTCCCGACAAAGAAGCCGACGAAACATCAGAACTAGAAAATAGTGCCACAGCTAACTATCAGGCTTCCGTCTCCAAAGAGACCAAAGATTTAGAGACCATTTCCTATACGCCAGGGAATCCCTATACTGCTGCCAAGAAAAGTCTGGATAGCAGCTTCCTTATTGGCATGAATGTAGATGAAAAAGCATAGAGTTTCTCATTCTTCCCGCACCTATTTTATTTTCTCTCATAGGTCACATAAGAAAATGGGATATCTCCCTCTATGCGTTCTTCTACAGTACGGGTAAATTCTTCCTGATTGAATTCCGGGAAAAATGTATCTCCGTTTTCCACTTCTAATTCTACTTCGGTAATGAACATCTTATCTACGAATGGCACTGCCTCTTCATACAATCTGGCACCACCAGAAATATAAATGTCTTTTCCGGTATCTTTGAAGAGTTCTATGGCTTCCTGCAAGGAAGATGCTGTATATAAATTTTCCCCCTCAAAGTTCTTGGTATTGGATACAATAATATTAATGCGATTTGGCAATGCCTTTCCGATTTCCTCATGAGACCGTCTTCCCATAACCACAATATTTCCAGTGGTCAATTCTTTAAAGCGCTTCTGCTCCCCCTTGATTCTCCAAGGGATCTTGCCATCTTTTCCAATTACTCTGTTTTTGTCATATGCAACAATCAAACCAATCATATTATCCTCCTATATATCAACTTTCTTATGTATATCAAAACCAATAATACAAAATTAGAGACTTGACAGAAGAAGTATCTACTAACACTGCTTCCGCCAGTCTCCTTATAACACACTGCAACAAAACTATATTCTGTTTCCATTATAACAGTGGAATACTCTACTGTCAATGCATGGATTTAAGCTGTTGTGTCCCTTAAAACTCTTTTTTCTTCATAATAGCAACACTAACTCCATAAGATACCAGCAATCCAAACATAGCAATACCAAATGCTATTATAGTCAACATTCCCTTGTTCATACTTGATAAGCGATTCATTAATTCCATTGGATCAACCTGGAAGAAATCCGCAATCTCGTTAATAAAGAACCCAATCAGAACGATCACACCAATAACGGCAAACATTACAATTCTACCTTTCTCTCCACCGAATTTCAGTTGAACAGGAAGCATAATGGCTAAAAAAAGTAACAAGACTGCAAAGATCAACAAAGCCGCCATAATTACATCTGCATTCCCTCCCCCTGCAATGGTAGCAATAACAGTTGAAAACACCCAGGACACTCCACTGACAATCAAAGCAAATGTATATTTTTCTGCCACATAGCTTTTTCTAGTGATTGGTAACGAAAATAAAAAGGCATTTCCATTCTCAAATTCGTCATAACTAATACTACTCAATGTAAACATCGAACAAAGAGCCGTCATATATCCAACAAGGAAAGTGAGATCCTCCATAGCAAACGCCGATCCAATGGATATTGCAATAATCATAAGCAAGAAATTCCTTTGTCCTTTCATCAATTTAAAATCCTTTATCAATAAACCTTTCATTCCGCTTTCCCCCTTATCATCATTGCAATCACTTCATCAATGGTGCCTTTTTCAATTGCGATCTGTGGATAATTTTCCAGATAGTATTGTTTTTGGTTGGTCAAGCATTCATACCCATAGCTTTTTTCTTTAAAACGAAGAATATAGGATTTGTCCAACTCTCTGTACTGTTCTGCATCCACTTTTAGCACCGCATAATCACTCAGCAAAAGATCCGTATCTTCATGTAGGATAATTTTCCCATCATGTATCATGTAAAGCTCATCGCATAAAGTTTCTAAATCACTGGAAATATGTGAACTAATCAGAATCGATCGTTCCTCATCCTTTTCCATAAATTCCCGTAACATTTCCAATATCTCATCTCTTGCAACCACATCTAAACCTGCGGTTGGCTCATCCAATATTAACAGTCTTGCATTATGGGAAATGGCAACCAATACTTTCAGCTTTGCTTTCATACCAGTTGAAAACTCTTTTATTTTCTTATTACGTGGCAACTGAAACTGCTCTACCTGTTCCTCAAAAAAACTTTTATCGAACTTATCATAAAGTGCATCTAACACTGGTATCACATCATCGATGGTCAAATATCCACTGAGCCCAGAATCGGATAATACAACCCCAAAATCCTGTTTGTCCCTCACATTAAAATCCTGTATGTCTTTCCCAAATATCTGAATGCTTCCTCCATCCATAGTAATCAATCCCAATATGGATTTAAAAGTTGTGCTCTTTCCTGCACCATTTTGTCCAATCAGCCCAGTTATGCAGCCTGGTCTTATTTCCAACGAACAATCCAATGAAAAATTCTTATAATTCTTTCTTACATGCTCCATCTTTAGCATAATCAACCCTCCAATATCAATTCAAACAAACTTCTGATCTCTTCGTCACTTAATCCGCATCGTCTGCCTTTTTGTATTGCCTTTTCCAGATCCGATTCTACCTCTTTTTTCTGTTCTTCTAATAATCGTTCTGTATTTGTTGCTGCCACATAGGTTCCCTTTCCGTGAACAGTAACTGTAAATCCTTCGCTCTCTAAATTGTCATATGCTTTCTTAACCGTCAGAGAACTAATCTTTAGCTCCTTTGACAAGGTACGGACGGAGGGGAGAATATCATTCTCTTTCAATTCTCCATTCCGAATAAGCGTTTTTATCTGATCCACAATCTGTTCATAAATAGGAACCATAAGCGAACTGTTAATAATAATTTTCAATTTCGCACCCTCCTTCCTTGTACAACAGTATATAACAGTCCATAACTGTTGTCAAGTGTTATATACTGTTTATTCCATAAACCCAAAAAAGCGCAACAATCCAAACTTGTTGCGCTTTTCCTATTTGTATATACAAAGTTCAAAAGATCTGAACCCACATGAACTTGCTCAATAGTGGGTGTGCATCTTTGTATTATATTATTAACTCTTTCGGAAGCATATCCTGAAGCACATGCTCTAACATATCCGGTACAACAGGTTTTGCTAAAAATGCATCAAATCCCTCCTCCATATACTCTTCCTTCGCCCCTGACATTGCATTTGAAGATTCGTTGCATCTGTTTCTATACTGTTTAAAATCTGCATTCTACATTTTTTCTCAGAAATACCATACTTATTTATTACCTTCAACATGGCTTTATTAAACTTGTCTGAATTGTTCGGCGTGTCATCAAAATCCTGTGAAAGTTGTTCTTTCAAAAAATCCTACCAGCACAGTATCGTCCGTTATAACAAGCGGGCGCTTTACAAGCATTCCATTTGTAGATAACAACTGTAGTTGTTCCTCTTCACTCATAGAAGGAAGCTTGTCTTTCAACTGCATTTCTCTATAAAGCAAACCGCTGGTATTGAAAAATTTCTTGAGCATAAGTCCACTTTTTTCATACCATTCTTTCAATTCCTCATAAGTGGGATTGTCTTCCACAATGTGACGCTCCGTATATTTTATCTTCTGTCCTTCCAACCATTTTTTAGCCTTCTGGCAGGTTGAACATTTCGGATAACATATAAATTGCATTTTTGTACCTCCATCTTTCTATTTTTTACATTGGTGTTCTTACTTCAATTAGATTACCATCCAAGTCATAAAACCGTACCACCTTCTGCCCCCATGGATAGATCATAATCCTGGTGACACATCAAATTGCCTCCAATTTGTCACACTTACCCATGATAACAGATTGTCATGACACTTTCAAACTTGCTTGTAACAATAACAAAACAAAAGTGGCAACTTATTTTGATTGTAAAGTTGCCACTTTTTTCTAACTATATTTCTACATCCTGTGTATAATCAATGTTGTCAAACTGAAATCCGAACATATGATAGAAATCTTCCCAATAACCCTCTATATCGGCAAGCTCACGAACATTGTCTGAGTTAACTTGTGCCCATATGTCCATTACTTCCTTCTGCACATCTTCCCTCATCTCCCAGTCATCAAGACGGATCTGCCCCTTTTCATCCGTAACAGGTACCTCAACAAAAAGCTTCTCCGTGAAAAGACGTGCCATCTGTTCTATGCACCCTTCATGAAGGTTCTTAGCTTTCATAACTTTATAAAGAATCGCAAAATAAAGAGGTACGATTGGAATTGCACTGCTTGCCTGGGTTACTATGGCTTTGTTTACGGAAACATATGCTTTCATACCACTACCCTCATATTTTTCATTAATCTTCTTTGAAGTATCAAACAGATGTTTCTTTGCCATACCAATGGTTCCGTTATTATATACAGGATAGGTAAGCTCTGGTCCAATATAAGAATATGCCACAGTAACTGCATGATCCTCAAGTACGTCTGCCTCTTTTAAAGCATCCATCCAGTCCATCCAGTCCTCGCCTCCCATTACCTTAACGGTACTTTCCAACTCTTCAGGCGTTGCTGATGTAATTGTCTCTTCTGAGACAACATCGGTATCTACATTCCATGACTTCTCTGTAAAATCCTTGTCTGTGGTCTTAAGAACGGATTTATATACGGTTCCGTCAGACATGGTACGTCTTGGAGCTGCAAGTGAATATACCACCATGTCAACCTTTCCTAAATCCCCCTTGATTGTCTTAATAGTTTCATCCTTTATTTCCTTTGAAAATGCATCCCCATTAATAGACTTAGCATAAAGACCATCCTTTGCTGCAAATTCTTCAAATGCTCTTGTATTATAAAATCCTGGTGTGGCTGTACGTCTGCCATTTGATTCTTTCTCAAACATAATACCAAGTGTTGCCGCACCCCCGATGTATGCTGCACTAATCCTAGATGCTAGACCATATCCTGTTGAGCATCCGATTACAAGTACCTTCTTAGGGCACTCTCTCTTTTCCTGCTTTTTGGCATACTCGATCTGTCTTCTTACATTTTCCTTACATCCTTCCGGATGCGCTGTTACGCAAATAAATCCTTTTACTTTTGGTTCTACTATCATATCCACTTCTCCTCCACCTATAAAAAGCTACTTACAAAATAAAAATACTATTTGTTCGCTAGCAGAGTAATTATAACAATTCATTTATTTCTAGTCAATTAACTCCAATATTTCTTTTTAGCTAGGAAAATAGTTTTGACAAATAAACGGTCGTTTACTATAATACGTGTTAACGGATGTTTATTTATAGAGACATTGATTATTTACACATATTTTGGAGGGCTACCATATGGGTGATACGAAGGAAAAGATTTTAATGACAGCACTGGGTTTATTTTCAAAGGATGGTTATGAGGCTGTTTCTGTTAGAAATATTGCAGAAGAACTTGGCATAACGAAAGGTGCTTTGTACCGGCATTATAAAAACAAGCGTGATATTTTTGACAGTATCGTAGATCGAATGATACAAATTGATGCCCAAAGAGCAAACGATTATCAGATGCCAATTGAACCGTATGATGAAAATTCCAGCTCCTATGAAAATACAGCTTTAAAGGATATTCAAAAATTTACCATTGAACAGTTAAAGTTTTGGACAGAGGATGATTTTGCAGTAAAGTTTCGTAGAATGCTGACGTTGGAACAATACCGGAATGAGGAAATGGCAGAGCTTTACAGTCAGTGTATTGTTACAGGTCCGGTTGCCTATATGGAAGATCTGTTTCGTGAACTGATTCAAAAAGGTGTATTAAAAGAAGAAAATCCCAGACAGCTTGCGGTAGAATACTATGCCCCACTTTTCCTTCTTATCAGTATGTTCGATAAAACAGGAGAAAATGGGGAGTATGCCACAATTCTCCATAATCACACGGAACACTTTATGCAGCGTTATGGGGTAGATTCCAATATTTCTTTTAATGATCTTGGCTCGTAATCAATCCAGTTTTTCATACAACCAACATTTAATGCCTTTACTTCCGTTTTATATATGTGCCTGCAATCATTGTTAATCATGTCTGCAAGACATCTTTGATAATAATCATCTTCCCCACTATTATGTGTATGTCCATAAAGTAAAACAGATCCGTTCCCCATCTTCTTCCAGCTAAAGATTGGATAATGGCACAAAACAAGGTCGTAATTCTTCCCATCAACAGAATCATGTATTTCTTTATAATCACACACCTCTTCAAACAATTGACGATATCTGTAATCAGAAACATCATCATGGTTTCCTTTAACCAAAATCTTATGACCTTTCAATGTAGATATATAAGCTATTAAATTTTCATTTTTGCCACGAAAACTTATATCTCCAAGAATGTACACAGTATCTCCATTTGTAATCTTGTTATTCCACCTAGTTCGAATGGCTTCGTGCATATCATCAAGATTTTCAAAAGGTCGATTGTCAAATCGAATCGCGTTTTCATGAAATAAATGCAAGTCACTAATATAATAATTCATAAGTCATGGCCTCCTTAGTTCTATGCACTCTCTAGATTAATCCTATAACTTCCAACAGAGTTATTTCTTTGCGTTTTCTTCTAATTCCAGCAAATACTTATCAAAATCAGACATAAAAAGTCTGTCCTGAATTACACGATACTTTTCAAATTCTGTCTCTGCATGAAGCTTTGCAATCTCAGCAGACACCTTACCTGCATCCTTCAAAAGACCATAATCAAACATTTCAATAAAACTGTTAAGCCTTTTTTCCCAGTCTTGCATTGTCAGTGGAATGTGTCTTAACGTCATGCTTTCAGCAAAATCTAAATATGCAGTAACCATACGATTCAACTGCTTCATCTCATCCTGGCTCAAATAATTCTTAGCAATCGTAACATCACTTTTCTTAATCTTGCCATCTGGAGCATCCGCCCATGTAGTTAGTCCCATATGATCTTTTGTGTGATCAGCTCTTTCTACAATCAGTTCAGCCGCTGTATAACCATGAATTGCAAAATGCATTTTGTTCTGAATTAACCTTAAATCCAACTGCTATAATCATTTCTAACGAATAGTGATTAGTATTATAACTTTTTCCATCAGCTGCAGTTATTCGAAATTTTCGAATAACTGAATCCTCCTGTAATTCGCTATCATTAAATACTTTTTTGATATGATAATTAATTGTATTTGTTTCCACATCATATAATGTCGCCATCATCTTCTGTGTCAGCCATATATTCTCATCCTCATAGCGCATCTCGATGCTGTCCTGCTGGTCACCGATGGAAGCAACATAGGTCAGATATTCCGCTGCACTGGAACGGATAGTTATTTCATCTTTTTTCTTTTTCAAATAGGATTCCTCCTTGCTTTTGTTACTTATGTAAAATCGTAAGGTAGTACACCATCTACGTCTAGAAAAATCACTCTTCTTTTCTCATCATCCCTACCTTTTAATTTGTCTTCAGTTGATATTGAAATCATCATAGCTACCTCCCAAGTTTCTTTTTTCGTATTTGTACTGAACAGTTCCCAATGTATTACTTACCAGATATATCATCTTTCTTGTCATCCTTGATCCTTTTATCACACAGCTTCTCCATTCGAATTTTATATGCCATCAACCGCAAAAGATACTGCGGAACTCTTCTATTTCCCAACTCCCAGTCTGTTTCCGTCATATACGGAATTTCAAAGTACTCACAAAATTCTTTCCGATTCATACCGGTACTTTCTCTTAATTTTCTTAATTCTTCTCTTGCTTCCATAATCCACCTCTTTATGCATTGCATAAACAAATTATACATCTTTTATTTAACAGGGTCAACAACTTGTCATAAAAAATGAGCCTCGGCAAAAAACTTTACCAAGGCTTACTATAAATCTATTGTTACGTGAGGTATTACTTTCTATCTAGCTATTTCTATACCGCATATCGGTCAGCGGTAAACAATTGTAATTTTGGCATTTGTTTTATTTGTTGTAAACGTTTTTCCTCTGTTGTAGTAAGGTTATCCACAATAGGAACGATTTTTTTTACTAGTGCTCTTATTCTCATTACAAGATACACATTTGCTCTATAGGTCGAACTTTCCTATAGAGTAAAAAATGGAGCTCTTGTTTTTTACACAAAAGCTCCATCACTACTTATTTATTTAAATTTATGATTCCTTCGACATCACGACCACCGTAGAATACTCGGACTACTGTAACTGCCCTTTTCTCATCATCGACAAGATAATACACAATAAAGTTGTCCACCGGAAGCTGATGCATTTTCATCGAATGCCAAGACTCCCATTCAACTAACGCATAACGAGCTGGCATGAAATCCAATGAACGGACTTCCTTTCGGATGCGTCCTAGCTGGGCTACGGCAATCCCCGGAACAAAGAGTTCATTTGCAATGTACGCATAGATTTCACGTAAATCGTCAAGTGCATCTGCAGAATAGCCGACCTTATAGCTATCCGTCATATGCCAAACTCCTTTGCAAGTGCCGCATCGACTTCATCAGCAGAATATACCTTTCCTGCTTTGATGGAATCGACACCCTTTTGGAGTTCAGCATCAAGCTGCTCTCTGGTCATTGCACCAACAGCTAATGGTTTAGAAGAAGGAAGTTTTAATTCAAATGGCATACCCTTCTTCAGTACAATCTGGCTATAAAGCATCTGAATTGCACTGGATGGAGAAATGCCAAGCTGAGAAAGAATGCTCTCAGCGTTATTCTTAAGATTGGTATCTATTCTTGCATAAACAGCGGATGTGTTTGCCATAGTATCGCCTCCTTTTTTCTATATTATATTCGCTTTTGCTTGCGATTGCAAGCATTTGCCAAAACTGTTCTAAGATACTTAATAAAAAATACTGCCGTAGTTCGTGTATTTCCTTCTCCGAATACATGTATCTGCTTTTGGATTTTCTTCATAATACGTATTGAGAAGTTCCTGCGCTTCATCAATCGAAATATCACCTTCAATATTCTTTATCGCAGTATCAATCAAATACTTCGAAGGCTTTAATCCATCCACTGCTTGAAGTCCGATAGCTGTATGCCAGGCGTAACCTTTGTCTCTTTTATTCGGTTCTGATTGTTTTATATACTCTTTAAAAGGATCTTTATCCATCAATTTGTCTCCATTCATTTTTACCAATACCAGCTCTTTCTGCTACTGTCTTGCAAAGGTTTTTCCTTTTATTCAAAGGAAGTTCTATTCTCACTCCGTTCGCCAGAACAACTGTGTCTCTAAGTTCGAACTTCGCTCATACTTGTTTTCACTAAGAGCGCACATGTTTCCGCAGTAGCCCGCAACCAATCGAACTTTGCCTTCGACTTGTTCTCTTGGGCGTGCCTTGCATGGACAGTGCTAATTGCTTCTCGTCGTCGCTAACACTCCTTGACAAGCAAAGCCACTGTCTCAACATGCAATGAAACTTTACCTTGCACTAACATTCGCGGACGCGATTTTAGGTTTTTACCCCCCTTCATCTCCAAAGCAGCAATATGGCCGTCTCTACTCCGTCGTTCTTCGCAAACATTTTATTTTTGTTCTATCTTGTTACTTATATTCTGTGCCTCATTTAAAATTCTTAACTGATACTCTGCTATTTCTTTCAAAGCTAAGAATCTTTCCTCTTTTGACTTACCTTCCCGTATCATCTGCGCATTATGCGTTTCTAAATTTGATAATACCGTTAATTCATTTATCGAAGAATAATCTCTTACATTACTTTTCTTAGCCAATTCAGGATTTGCCTCTCTCTATGCTTTCGCTGTAAAACCAAATAAGGCAACATTTAACAAGTCGGCCTCTTCAGCATACGGTAACCAACTAAGTTCTTCTCTATAGTTACAAGTTGGGATTAAGTAGTTCTTCACTGCATCTGTCTGTATCAAATAATTATTCTTTGATAAAAAGCGCTTTGCATCCCACTCAATTTTCTTAATATCATTTTCCTGTTCTTTGAGACGTTGAAATTCCTTAGTAAGATACAATTTAAAAACCGGACTTATTGCAGATGCAAATTCAAAAGCTATATCTTTATGCGCAAAAGTTCCACCTATTTGCTCCCATGTCCCCAAAAATTCTAGTGTATTTCTATTTCTCAACCAATTCTTTATCACATCAGCAGCTCTCGAACTATCTGATTTAGCTATTGCCATATCTGTAATGCAAATATAATCATCAGTATCCATCTCCGACACTGTGATAGGAATATCTTGTACTGTAATAATTCTATTCTTCGCCATCATTCTCCTCCTTTTCCTTAACCATATTTTCCATTCGAATAAAATATGCTAAAAGCCTAAGGACATAGTCTGGCACATTGCGAGTCCCTCTCTCCCACTCTGTAACCGTCCTATATGGGATATCAAAGCACTCACAAAATTCCTTTCGATTCATCCCTGTAGATTCACGAAGTTTCTTTATTTCAATTTGACATTCGGTTAATTGTTCCATAAATTATAGCCTCCAGTTCACACTATGTGTATATTATGTCATAGTCACAATCATTACACAATGTGTAAATGCATAACATATGGATTAGTCCTTTTAATAAAACACCAAAGTTAATTTTTCATTAATCACCTCAGTTGTATCAGTCTTTTTATATCCCATCTTCTCATAAAGATAACAATTACCCTTTTCCTGCAAAATGGTATCTAATTCCCAATCACACTCGCCATGTATTAGCTCGACAACTCTAATTGCTTCCTGTGCATATCCTTTTCCTCTATGCTCTTTCATGATAAATATTGGCGAGATTCTCTTGGCTTTTCCTAGTTCTTTTTTGTCAACAACTCGAATAGCACCAACTTCTATACCATCCACAACGATATAGTAATAATATGTAAATGGTTGTTCCAAACGCATAATAATCTTTTCAACATTTTCTGTAGCAGGACTTGTTTCTGTATCTTGGTATTTTTTATATAAGCCCTCAAATGCTTCTACTTGCATCTCCCAAAGTTTTTGCGCATCTGCGATACCTATTCTAATCAAATCAATCCTCATTTTCTCTATCTCCTAAAATATACAATTCGCGCACGTCCTAGCACAAAAATTCTCCGAACGTCCGCGAATAGTTTCTGCCACCCCTCAAATAAAAGTCATGTTGCGGCACATAATATTCTGTTAAAAACACAGTCACATATTTTCAAAAAGTGCCCTCAATCCCGCTTAAACCGGGCATTTCTTAGAGAGGAGACACACCGTCTCAACATGTGTCGGGTACCGAGGAAGAATACAATTCTTCAGTAGTGTCTAATGAAGAAGAACACAATTCCCCGGCACTCAATTCCTCACATAAATTCTGTCTGTCCTTGTCTAATTTCATCTCATCACTAACATTCAACAGTTCAGTCTGATTAGCCATAATCAAGCCCTCCTTATGAATGTTTTTATATCAGGGCACCTGCTACTTATGAAAGCAACAGATGCCTTGCTACCTTATATAGTATACCACAATCTACGCTGACTGTATTGTACTTTTTTCAGCTTTGAACCAATCCTTTGCATTTGGAATAACGCTGTTGCCATTTCCCTTCATAACAAAGGTCAGCTTGAACGGGTCCACAGTGCCATCGTCGTTTGCCTCGCCCACGATAACCTTCTCCACAATGCTCTCAAACACCACTCTGTCAAACTCCTCCAGAATATTGCCATCGGAAAGTGCTCTTTTCAGGGATGCCATTCTCTTACCTACATCCTTTTGATTGGAAACATTCGCCTGCAAAATCTCAATGTTTTCCTTTGACTTTTGGATTTTTACGGAAAGGTCATCATACTTTTCATCATATGCTTCCTTGGAAATTCCTTCATCCAGATACAAGTCGGTAAGCTTCTTTCGACGCTGTTCCAGATTCTCCAAAGCCTTCTGCTCCTTTTTCAGTCTGCCGATATCCTCATTATTGGTACTGATATCCTCGATGACACCGACAACGGAATCTATTACATCATCAAAGCTTCCTGCCAGCAGCTTGTAGGCTTCAAGAAAAGCATTTTCTAAAATGGACTCTTGCACGGACTTACTGTTAGGGCAGTTATACTTACCCTTATTGGCTGCATTTCTGCAATACCACACCGGTGTTTCATACTTGGAACTGCTGTGAAGGGTACGTCTTGTAAGCTTTGTACCGCAGAAACCACACTCGCACATACTGGAAAGTGCATATTTCTTGGTGTACTTTTCCCTCTTGCCGTCAGCCTTTTTATCAGTCTGACGGTTACGGGACAAGCGGATTTCCTTTGCCTGCTCCCAGACTTCCCTGCTGACGATAGGCTCATGGTGATCACGGACATAATACTGTTCCTCCTCACCAAAATTCTCAATACGTCTCTTGGAGATAGGGTCTGTGGTAATGGTTTTCTGCAACAGCAAATCCCCCTTGTACTTCTCATTTTTGATAATGCCACGGATACCGCTGTCGGTCCATTTTACCACGCCCTTTTTATTTACCTTGCCGAGAGCTTCCAACTGCTTGGCAATGGTATAAGTGCCATATCCCTGTAAATATAACTCGAAAATCAGTCGCACAGTTTCTGCCTCCGCTTCATATACAGTAATGGTCTTATCCTCCGGGTGATAGTCATACCCAAGACATCCGTTAAAGCCCATAAGCTCTCCACGTTTCATCTTCATCTTAATGCCCATCTTTACATTCTTGGATGTGGATTCCACCTCGTTTTGAGCCAGCGTACCCATAAGAGTCAGCATCATTTCGCCCTGCTCCGTCATGGTATTGATATTTTCCTTTTCAAAAATCACCGCTATGCCTCTATCCTTCAAAAGACGCACATACTGAAGAATATCCACTGTATTTCGGGAAAATCGTGATACCGATTTGGTCATAATCACATCAATCTTTCCATCCATACAATCCTGAATCATCCGCTGAAACTGCTCACGCTTATCTACCTTTGTTCCGGTAATGGCTTCATCCGCATAAATGCCAACCATAACCCAGTCCCGGTTCTCCGAAATTTTGTCCTGATAGTACTTCTTTTGAGACTGGAAACTCTCAATCTGCTCCTCGTCGTCCGTACTGACACGCACATACGCCGCAACTCTCTGTCTTGTGATAACAACCGGATTGCCCTCATAATCCCTCTTACGAAGAATGGGACCCTCCACCGCCTTAATTACTTCTACTTCTGCCATAATAAAAATCCTCCTTTAAATTGAAATCTTTTGCTTCGTGCTACCCTTCACACCAAGCATACTAAAAAATGAAAATGTGAACGAATGTATGAAAATATTTTTATTCATCCACAAAGTAAAAGAGCCTGCATATACATTAACGCATACACAGACTCTTCTTAACCCACCCAATACAGCTTATGGTTTCTAGGCAACTCTTTTTCCTGCACCGGTTTTGAAATATTCAGACTCCAGAATATGATACGAACTCATAATCTTATTCTTTGCCAGAATATACTCATTTTCTGAAATCAGTTCAAGATGAACCAATCTTCTAAGCACAGCCATCTTCTTGCTAAATTCCAGACATTTTCCCGCATCTAACTGATACCACTCCATAGCAAATCCTCCTCTCATTTTCTTTCTCTCATTAAACCCGAACATATTTTCGAAGTTTCCACAAATAGATACAGAACATTCATTCGAAATATGTTATACTGATTACAAAAATCAGCCCGCACTTTGAGTAATACTTTTTCTTTCAAAAAGATTACTTCCTCACCTATAGGAGATTTAGGAGGGGTTTTGCGGAAGTGTTTTCAAAAAAAGTTGCAAAAAATTTTAAATATGTATATACAAGGCAGGTTTTACGGATAAATGAACATTAGAAAACATCAGGAATTGCTGGACTTCTGGGAATATTCCCACGGCTTCGACAGCGAAGACGGTGCCATTTCCATAGATGAGGATATTACATTTGATGAAGCACAGCAGGAATTACAAATTGAATTAGAGCATTTCAATGAAATGGAACTGGAACAGGAGCTGCATCCTATAAAGGATGATGACATCCAGCCGGAGGACGAGCATCCTAATAAGACAATGCTTAAAAGGGAGCTTCGTGCCATTGCTTTAAAGCGACTGGAAGATGGTGCCCGCACAGTTTCGGATTTTGAGGAAGTGGTAAAGGAATGGGATCATCTGGATGCCAACAGGGAACGTAAGGAACGCTATCATGAAATCGGAAGGGAAAATATAGACAGCAAAAAGGATGTGGCGCCACTTGCCATTGTTATTCCGGCTCCCATCAATCACGCTTACTGGCGACAGCTTATGAAGGGAGACTACATCGATATCATCTCTAACTGCCCCTATGAAATGCACAATTCCCTGTCCGACGAAGACTATTCCAAAATCATTTATGAATTAAAAGACGACCACAAGGAGCTGATATACTTCCTATATCTTAGGGATTTTACAACTAATCAGCTTGCTGCCCTGCGTAATCAGAGCGACAGAAATATCCGTGGTGTCCGCTCTACCATTCTTGGACAGATTGAGAAAAAGGTACTTATGATACTGGTGGACAGACAGGGGGAGCAGTTCCCTTTTACTATGGAGGAATTAAACTTCCTGTCACGACATGAAGAAGAAATCCCGGCTACCATGGAAAAGCTAGATAAAGAGAAGCTGGCTCTTTTAAAGGAAATCGGTGTAGTGGTCAGAAGAATTGCCAGAGAACAGGAAAGACTGGCGAAAGAAAAAGCCAAGAAACGCAAGAAAAATAATCGGACGAATCGTAAAAAAGAAGTTTAAAAATGCATATAGACATGCTATGATAGTAATAGTTTTTATACAGAAAGGAATTACTATGAAGAATATCTTTCAGAAATCCAGTTCCAACTGGGTAAAATATGATAAATACGAATGGCGGACAGCCGCAAATGGAAAGTGTTATATTACGCCTTCTACCGATGCCAAGCCATCCATCTACAATCCAATCAAGGATTATGAGAAGCTGGTACTCACCGCAATCAATATCGGCACTACTGCCATGAATAAGGCAAGTGAAACCGAATTAAAAGAAGCCATTATGCGCTTTGTATCTGAGTACGGTATGCTGGGACTTATGACCGCCCTGCCTACCACACCAGATTTTATTACATACGAGGCAGTCTATCTGCCAAAGAATCATTTTATCAAGGAAGAAAGCCTTTCTACCGAGAAATATATGTCCTACTTCTTCCCTTTTGACAAGATTGATTTTCGTAAGAAAGGTACGGAATCCAGTTGGAGTACGGACAGCGCGCAAATGTTTGCTTTGATTATGACTATGAAGAACAAGCCACAGGCTGTTATGATGAGTTTTCAGAAGGAATATGCAGAACCCTATGAGTGGCTTGTGGAAGTATTCCGGGACTGGGCGTTTACCTTCTTCTCCAGCTTTCTTTATTATCTGGACTATGACAGACTGGATGAGAATGAACGTAACCTGTATCGTCAGGGAATGGCTGCTTTCGGCGGTGTGGCACCTACCTACCGCATAGAACTTAGGGAGCGCCCTACCATCGTCTGGGACTTCAATTCCTTATTGTTATGCGTACAGATGATGTTTTCCTTTATGCTGACGGATGAAAATTCCAGCATGAAGGTATGCAAGCACTGCGGCAAAGCATTTGTTGCCACCAGACCGAATGTAGAATTCTGTTCACCACAGTGTAAGAACCAGTACAATGTGTATAAGAGCAGAGCGAAGAAGAACGATACACCAACATAGGAGGACTGCGTATATGAACCATTCAAATATTATTATGTACACAACCGAAGACGGTTTAACGAAGATAGAAACTACCTTTGAAGAAGATACTGTGTGGCTGTCTATTGACCAGATGGCAGAGCTGTTTCAGCGTGATAAATCCACTATATCTCGCCATATCAAAAACATCTTTGAAGAAGGAGAATTACAGCGAATTTCAGTTGTTGCAAATTTTGCAACAACTGCTGCTGACGGAAAAACCTACAATGTCGATTACTATAACCTCGATGTAATCATCTCCGTAGGCTACCGTGTAAAATCCCACCGTGGTACACAGTTCCGTATCTGGGCTATGGGAATATTAAAGGACTATATGAAAAAGGGATTCGCATTAGACGATGACCGTTTAAAAAGACTTGGCGGTGGCAATTACTTTGACGAATTGCTTGCCCGTATCAGAGACATCCGCTCCTCTGAAAAGGTATTTTGGAGAAAGGTTTTGGAAATCTATGCTACCAGCATCGATTACGATCCTAGTACAGAAAGCTCCATCCTATTCTTTAAGCAGGTTCAGAATAAGATGCACTGGGCAGCACACAAGCACACAGCCGCAGAAGTTATCTACCAGCGTGCTGATGCAGAAAAGGATAATATGGGACTTACCTCATGGGCTAGTGACACCATCCGTCGCTCTGATGTAGAAGTTGCCAAAAACTATCTTACCCAGCAGGAGTTGGATGCATTAAACAAGATAGTTACAGCCTATCTCGATATCGCCGAGGTGCACGCTCTCAATCAGGAACCAATGTATATGAAGGACTGGCTGGAAACCATTGACGATTACCTGAAAATGACCCGCCGTGATATTCTTACCAGTAGCGGACATATCAGCCACAAGCAGGCACTTGATAAGGCTCATGCCGAATACACCAAATACAAAAATCGCTTAGAAAATACCATATCCCCAGTTGAACAGGACTTTATCAAGAGTATTGGCACCTTGGAAGGAATTGCGGATTCTGATAAAAAATAATCTGTTTTTATTCATGAAAAAGTAGAGAGGCTTACACCACATTGTGACCCAAGCCTCTCTTTAGGTTAGGATATTTTTATAGTTCCCTAAAATATTATACAATCCTTTCCGCGCATATCTCTATGATAGGATATTTTTTCTGTTCTCCTCGTTTATTTGTCCATTCAATATATCCTTGTTCCCATTCATCACTATAATAATATCCCTGCAACCTTTTACGGAATACATCAGCAATTAATTCACACTTAATTTTATAATCCTTCTTATTCAACACAGCTACTGTTCCATCTAAGCCTAAATATACAACATTTTCATTCTCAGACAAATTTTGTTCTACAATAGAGTGCATCAATTCAATAATCTTGTCAGCATTTTCATCCCCATATTTTTCACAATATTTATTATAGGCTTTCACACTATCTAGTTTAAACAAAACAACTCTGTATTCGTTTGTTTCAGCATTCACTCTTTTCACATTTTTACTGTTATATTTTTGTATTACTTCCAAGGCATTTTTATCTATTTCTTTTAGTTCTGAATCCGGTCTTCGTAAAAAGTATCCTTGTGCATTATGAACACCTAACTTCAAAAGCGCTTTTAGTTCATCTTCACACTCAATCCCTTCCGCAATCAGCTCTATATTAGTCAAATTAGCAAACTCAACCATTGCTTTTACCATTGCATACTTTACAGCATCTTTATTAATATCTCTAATCAAAGCAATATCAAGTTTTAGATAATGAGGTACTACATCACATATCAAATTTAATCCCGAATAACACGAACCTGCATCATCTACTGCAATGTTATACCCCTGTTCCTTATAATGCCTTACAGTATCTTTGAATCCTTTTATATCATCCACTGCATTTCTTTCTGTCACTTCAAACACAATAGATTGAATATCTACACTATATCGCTGTAGATATTCACTTGTGAATCCAGAACGAAAGCCTTTATCATGTATTACCATAGGATTTACATTTAAGAACAGCTTTCCATATCCTTTATCTGAAAATTCACTATACTTTTCCAAAATCTTAGTTCTACATAATTGTTCTAATTCCCACACCTTCCCATATATTCCTGCCAAATAGAACAATTCTTCTGAACATTGAATATCTTTAGGATCAATAACTCTGCTCAATGCCTCATAACCTATTATTTTTCCATTTTTTAATGAAACTATCGGTTGAAATACCGGCTTAATTCGTTGCTTGCTTAATATATCTACAAAATCTTCCTTTAAACTCTTCATTCCATTCTCCTTATCATTTTTTTGCAACTTTTTTCAAATTACTATTCTCTCGAAACAACATCTCTGCAACTAAATTTCCAGCAACAATTGCTCCCACTTGTTTCCAAATCCGTTCCAAATTCATCATAAAGGTAACTTCTTTGCCAACGAAATCATTCATAACCAAATACAATGTGGCTCCCGGAATAAATGGAATTAAAATAGGGGTTGCTATCACGAACGCAGGACATTTCATTTTTTTTCCTATCATTTTTGCCAGTAACACTATGATTATAGTAACAGAAAACATTGCCATTCCATCGCTATTAAGTACAGTAGTTAACAACAGATACATCCACCATGCCACCCCACTAAACATGGCAATAACATATAATTTGTTTTTGGGTAACCCAAAAATAATAGCAAATCCTGTTGCTCCAACTGAAGCCAATAATATTTCCTTTATCATATCTTTGCACCTACAACACAAATATACATACGGCAAACCCCAGCGCCACCGCCAATGCCTGGACAATTGCCTGTGTTAATCGTAACAACCCACTTAACATTTCTCCTGACACTAAATCTTTTATTGCATTAACCATCGCCAACCCTGGAATCAACAGCATAATATTACCCATATTTACTTTATCCACAGAATCTATCATTCCTATATATACAAATATTTGAGCCACCAAACCACATACACATGAACTCATAACATATACTGCAAAAGTATTTTGCCACTTTCTTTCAAAATGCCTCACTATGTACGTTGCAAACAAACAACATAAAAAAGAAATTACTGCTTCACACCCAATTCCACCAAAAAACATAGTAAAAATCGCTGCTACCATTGCATTTATTAAATATCTTCCCAAACCATCTTTCCATCGATGTTCTTTCTGTAACTGATGCTCCATGCATTCAATCCAATGTATTATTTGTTCTTCTGTCGGTGTTTTTTTACACACCTCATCAATTATTCTTTCAATTAGCTGTACACAATAAAAATCAATACAATAATTACGGATGCGTTTTGTCATAGTAATATACTTTCCGTTCCAATCCTTAATCGAAACAACAATGGAAGAGGTGATTATAAACACTTCCACCTCTTCCATTCCATAAGCAATACACATTTGTTCTGTTTTATATTCTACATATCCAACATCACACCCGGCTACAAGCAATCGACAGCCCAATTGCAACAAAGCGGCAAGTATTGCTTCACTACTCTCACGAGATGAAACTTGTATATTGTGAACTACATTCTTCATGATGCACTTATAAATCTTACAAGTGATGTCAGCTCTGACATATTTTGAAGCACATAATCGGCACCTGCATTTTCATATACTGCTCTTACTCGTTTGCAATGTTCTGCTTTCTCTTCATCAGAAAGCATATTATACTCTTTTTCACTAAAGCCCATAACAGAACTACCTTCAATAATTCCGACCGAAATCACACCTGCAGCAAGTCCTTCTTTAATATCAGCAACTGTATCTCCGACCTTAACAACATTTCGAACATCGTGAACACCTAACTGCTGCATATTCTTATATATCATATACGGATAGGGTCTACCCATATTATCTACTGCATTCGGCGAACACCAAAAATCTGGCGAATATCCATTTGTTTTGGCAGCTGGAACAACAATTTCCATCATTTCATCTGTATAACCTGTTGTTGAGCCAATCTTAATGCCCATTTCTCTTAATTCAGCGATAGCATCCAACACGTATGGCTTAGGTCCAGCAAATCCATTCAGAATCTCAAAAATCTTTTTTTCACTAAGCACATATACCTTCTCCACATCATCTTCGGTAAAAGAGCTGCCGTGAATTCTCTCCCATTCCGCTGAAATACGCTTCATGTTCAGCATAGTACGAATATGGTCTCTTTTCAACATTCCCATTGGTTCACGAACCTCTTCTACTGTAGGAGTTATCCCAAACTCTTCAAATGCTTTAATAAATGCTTCTACTGGAGCAAAACATCCATAATCGACTGTTGTTCCTGCCCAATCAAATATAACTGCTTCTAATTTTCTCATTTCTATCCTCATCCTCTTTTACATCTTTGTTTTGAAAAACTCATCAAAAATATCACACACTCTATCGATATCTTCCAAATAAATTTCCCCGATATTACCAAGTCTAAAAGTATCTGCGTCTGTTACCTTTCCCGGATAGATAGCATATCCTCTTTCTTTAATGTACCTGTACATCTCTTCGAAACAAAAATTCTTGTTTTCCGGATAAAAGAAAGTTGTAATAATCGGACCCTGATGCTCTCCATCGATATATGGATTAACACCCATTGCCTTCATTCGCTCAATTAAACGCTTGTTGTTTGCTCTATATCTGTTTTCTCTGGCAGCAATACCACCTTCTGCTTTTAACTCTTCTATAGCTTTTGCAAAAGCAAGCACAACATGTGTAGGCGATGTGAATCTCCACTTACCATCCTTCTCCATCGTCACCCACTGATCGTATAAATCAAGAGAAAGACTCAAGGACTTCCCTTTACACTTTTGTAATTCGTCTCTCTTACAAATAATATATGAGAAACCAGGTACACCCTGTACACATTTATTTGCACTACTGATAATATAGTCAATACCAATTCCAGCAATATCAATCTGTACGCCACCAAAAGATGACATTCCATCCACAATAAATGTTCTGCCAGCATCTTTTACAACCTTACCAACAGAAGCAATATCATTCAGTATACCGGAAGTTGTTTCACAGTGAATCATACCAACATGAGTAATTGAAGAATCTTTTTCCAACATTTCCTTCACTTTTTCAGCATCCGGAACTTTATCATAATTCTCTTCATATACAACAGTGTTCTTACCCGCCTGCTTCGCAATCTGAATCATTCTACTTCCATATGCTCCATTTGCACAAACAAGGATTTTCTCATCATTGCCTACTGCACTCATAATAACCGATTCAACACCAAAAGTACCACTTCCCTGCATCAATACTACAGTGTAATCTTCCTCACTCAAACCAGCTAATGCCAGCAAATCTCTTCTTATTTTTTGTGTGATTTCCTTATAATCATCATCCCATGTACAATGATCTACCATCATTTCTTTTTTTACTGTATCAGTTGTTGTTAAAGGTCCCGGTGTTAATAATTTGTATTTGTTCATTTTTGTATCTCCTTTACATATGTATTATCTAATTACTTGCATTCTTCTGATAAATCTTTGTGTTTTTCTAGCAATTCAACAGTTAACTTCTCTCCAAACACCTTTGGATATGCAGACTGATTTGCCTTATCCACACTTTCGCCTTCATAAATTGCATTTGGATAATATTCCTGAATCTGGCTTCTGCCATTTTTAATAATGCATTCAGCCATCTCCATCGCTAATGGATTTGTATCCTTTCCCTTATCAATAACAGCAACCGATTCTGTCAAAGAGAAATTCCCCTCTATAGGATCCACAAAATCAATAGGCAGACCATCCGCTTTATCTGCTACTGCCTGATGTCGTAATCCAAAACCAATCGCAACCTCTCCGGCACGAACTTTTTTAAGTGGTCCTGAACCTGATTGTTCTAAATGAGCTCCCGCATTTTCGTAAATGCCCTTTAAAATAACCTGCGCTTCTTCCTCACCATATGCATCCACCAACGCCTGAATCATCAACCATGCTGTAGATGAACCTTGAATATCTGTCACTGATAAAAAGCCTTTGTATTCTTCATTCGCTAAATCCTTTAAGCTGGTTGGCATTGTCAAACCATACTCTTTCATCATCTCAGTATTAACAACAATGCTTCCTTCCTGTGAAGTAATCGGTGTATAATACTCCGGATATTCTTCTAACGCATTTGTTTCAAATGTCAATGCTTGATACATAGAATTTTCTGCCTGTGAGCTCTCAATGTAAAATGAACTCATTGTAATTAAGTCAGCCTCAATATTTGTACCTTCCGCCAAAAGCTTACCACCCAGTTCACTTGTTCCAAAAGTCTGAATTAAATATTGTCCTTCATAGCCATTGTCATCCAATGTCTTTTTCATCACTTCAATAGCTTCGTCATCTGCATTGGTGTAAATAACAACCTCTTCCTTTTTGTTTCCAGAACATCCTGTCAACATTGTAGATACTGCTAATGCACAACACAGAACTCCTGCAAATAATTTCTTAAATTTCTTCATTGTTATGCTCCTCTTTTCTTTTTTCTAATTTGTTTTCTTTCTATTCGCTAAATATTGGAACAGACATTTTGCCAAAAGGTTAATCACAAGTATCATCATAGATAATACAAATACTTCATTAAATTCAGCATAATGCTGCAACTCCTTAATTTTTGCTGTCATAACCATTGTTCTGGCACCAGTAATAAATATAATTGCGCTCACCGTAACCATCGCATTTACAAAATAATAACTAAACACTTCAAGTAACGATGACAATGCATTCGGTGTTACAACTCTTATAATGGTTTGAATCCATTTGTCTCCCATCAGTTTTGCTGTCGTTTCCCATGAAGAATTCATTTTTTCCAACGAGTTTTTCATCATCAGGTATGGTGTAGAAAAAAAATGTACCACGTTACATACTACAATAATTACTATTGTATTCTGCAAAGATGTCCCACTAAATGCAAGTAAATACGCAATGCCCAAAACCATTCCCGGAACAGTATTTGTAACAAGCGATATACTTTCCATTATTTTTTTACATTTACCACTCAGCTTACTTCTGGCAGTAACAAGTGCAGCTCCATAAGCAATCAACGTACCCGCCACTGCAGTAATTAATGCTGTAACAAGCGAATTTTTAATTACTCTTAAAAGTACACTATCCTGAAATACATTTACAAAATGCTCCAATGAGAACGACATTCTGTAAGGCCACTCTTGTATGAACGGAATCAAAACAATCACAGCGAATACCGATAATACTGATACCAAAATAATCGCAGATACAGTTCCAAATGCAACATCTCTGGCTATTGATTTCTTTAATTCAACCACAGAAACCTTATTATAGCGAATATTGTATTTTTCCAAATAACTCAGCAGTCCAATACTAATGATAGATGGCAAAAGCATAATCATCGCAACTACTGCACCATTGTTAAAGTTAGGAACACTTCCCAACATTTCGTTATACAACAAGCTCGCTATCACTTCTACTCTTCCACCAACAGAAGCCGGAATTCCAAAATCTGTAAAGCTCAAAAAAAAGCATTGTATCACAGAAGCAGCTAATGTTCCTGATAGCGGTCTCAAAATTGTTTGAAGAAAACTTCTAAAAGGTTTGTCTCCCATTACTTTTGATACAATCAAATATTTCTTGTCAATATATTGCATCGTGTTATTGATTAGCACAAAAGCTACCGGTAATGTATAAATGACGTACCCAAGCACCAATCCATTCACGCCATATATATCAAACAATTGTTTTCCAAACAATTTGGTAAGCAGCCCTTGTCTTCCAAAAGAATAGATGATTGCAAATCCATATGTAATTGTCGGTAACAGCATTGGCAATACTGCAAGTTTTTCAATCATTCTTTTCATCCACTTTGGAATATTTGTAAAATGCACGCTATATGCCAAAATGAAAGCTAATAATGTTGTTACACCTGCACTCAACAACGAAATGCCAAAACTATTTTTTAAAACATCGATAAAATTATCTCTGAGCAATATATTCTGGTAAAACTCTAATGTAAATCCTTCTTTTCCTAAAAATGATTTTTGGAGAATCATCCACATTGGAACCAACAGAAAAAACGCAAATAAGATGCATACCATTATGAATATTGCTTTTGTTTCTACATCTTTTTTTCTCATAGCAAGCTCCATATCAATTATGCCGTAACCGCCTGTTGATTCATATAATTACAAAACAACTGATAAATATTATTTTTCTTAATCTCCAACTGATTCAAAATAAAGTTCTTTACAAACATATTTTGGGGTTCATTAATAATTTCACTAGGCTTTCCATATTGTGAAATCTTACCCTCGTTGATTATCAATACCTTGTCCGACAAAGTAAGTGCCTCTTCCGGGTCATGTGTTACAATTACTGTTGTTAAATTGTATTCTCTTGCAATCTCCTTAATTTTACTTTTTATTGATTCTTTAATAACACCATCCAAAGCACTCAATGGCTCGTCCAGTAATAAAATTCTCGGCTTCATAACCATTGTTCTTGCAAGTGCAACACGTTGCTTCTGTCCTCCCGAAAGTTGCTCTATCTTTTTATTTAAATGTTCTTCCAAACCGAGCAAATGAATAAATTCTTTTACCTCTTCTTCCGAAGAAATACCCGGATTATTTCGCAATCCATATGTAATATTTTCATATGCATTCAAATTAGGAAATAATGCATAGTCCTGAAATACTATGTTAAATCCCCTTTTTTCCATAGGAACATTCGTAATATCCTCGCCATTAAACAAAATCTGACCATTGCTAATATCTGTCATACCCAAAATCAAATTGAGCAATGTGGTTTTTCCACTTCCTGACGGTCCAAGAATCGAAACAATCTCACCCTCTTCAATTTCCAATGAAATATCATTCAATATTGTTGTGTTATCGTATTTTTTTACAATATTTTTTAACTCTAACATTTCTCTTTCCTTTCTTCCTGTAAGTGCCTTCTTCAAAAATAACACTTCTGCACTATTTTCTTTCTTGCTCTGTCGACATTATACATTTTACAAATCCAATGTAAAATTTGTAACCAAATTCACGTGAAGTCTATGTAAATTTTGAGCAAATCACCTATGTGTCATCCTATCTGTACAATCAATAATCTCCTACTCAATTTAGCCAATAACATAATCAGATTTTACAAAGGACGAATTGTCACAAAACAACTCGCCCTTTTACTCTCATTTTAATAGCCTCTACTTCAATTATTACCTCGTCCCCTTATTTATTTCAAAAAAAGCTACCCTTCTGGAATCATTTTTTACACCGAAATGCATCTTACGGTACTGATATTCCTCCAAAAATTCATCATATACCACCATCTTATAACGGATACCCTTCATCTTTTCTGCCGTATATCCCATACGCTGACAGCACTCATCATACTCTGCCTCATAATTATCCGTAGGAACAGGAAGAAGTGCTGCACGCTCTTTAATAGAAAGCTTGCTATAATCAATTACCTCTGGGACATCTGCTACCACTTCCGATACAACTTCTTCCATTTCAGCAATCTCAGCATCCACTTCTTCTGATACTACAATAACCTGTACCTCATCTGTTGTATCAACCGAAATCGCAACCATTTCTGAAGCTTGTACTTGAATCTCTTCTTCTGCAACATTCAATTCCGCAAATTCCTCATAGGAAAGTATTTCTTCCCGTGCCTCCTCCAAAGTTACATCTGCTGTATCCCTATATTTGATACCTTCCAAATAATCCATATAGTCCCACTTCCACTTATAGGCAGAACCTGAAAGCTGATTTAACGCCATATCCCAAAGTTCCCCTGCTCTGGTAGCTTTTTCGCGATACTGTTCTAATGCCTGCTGTCGTTCAAATTCTTCTCGGGTCATAATCGGTGCTGTAAGTTCTTCCTCTGACAAATCAGCTGCATCTCTGATAAACTCTGACTCCAGATATGCCATATAATCCGAGTTCCATTCCTTACGGTCAAGTTCTACACTGTAAAGCTCCGTCTGCACCTTATTACGCTGATATGCCAACTTTCTTTTCCGCGAAAGAATTTCACGTTGCTTCCGTTCCTCCTGTAACTGTTTTTCTTTTCGAGCAGCTTTTTCTCTGGCAAGTGTCTCTGCTTTCAGTTTTGCTTCTTCCTCTGCAATCCGACGGGCTTCTTTTTCTGCGTTACGCTCTGCCACAACCTTTGCAATTCTCTCCACAAGCTCTGTTTTACCATAACCTTCTCCCAGCTTATTCCCTCGAATACCCTTCTTCATTTCCGGTGTGGAAAAAGTCACTGTTTTATCCGTAACACGAATCTTCCAGCTATACATAAATTGCAGACATTCCACCAACTGCTCAAAGGAATCCATGAAAGGCAACAGCTTATCTATGGTATCCCGAATCAATTCCCTGTTGGAAGTAACACCTACACCATCCTTGGCATTCTGATTCATCAGACGCTTTTCCACCCAGTAGTTGTCAGTATGCTTCTTGGCAAGCAAATCCACCTGCCCAAATCCCAGACGGATACAATTCTCCATTACCCACTTCTTCGCATGAAACATCATCTTCCCGGTGCTTTTATGCTTACAGCCCTGCTTCCACTCACAAGGCTTATCATGCCATCTGCTTTGCCTTCCGGCATACTTTCTGACAGAATTGATGACCATGTGTACATGCATATTCTGACTGCCATTGTGACCATCCGGATGAACTGCAACCACAGCCTGATGCCCCGGTGCGAATACCGAAAGCCACTGTTTGCCAAATTCCAAAGCCTGCTCCATGGTAATGGGATCATTTTGCTCAAAGCTGATGATATAATGGTGCGCCTTCACATCCTTTACGGAATTATTCTTGCCATACAGACGATTTACCTCTATACATTCCGCACCAAAACTGTCCACATCACAGTTCACACCTGCAATCAGATAATTCTCACGCTCCTGTATTCTGCCCTTTTCGTCAAGAACAGGCTTGTTAGTATATTCATCAAACTGACAGGTGAGATACTCCACCGCTGATGAATAAAACCTATTTTTTACTGAAATATGCTTCAAAATCGCCATTAATCTTCACCATCCTCTCTACTTTTGCGCCTGCGTTTCTTTCCACAGGCAACATCCTCCAATGCAGGAAGTGTTTTAAATTTCAAATCCAACAGCTCCCTTATTGCTTCTTTCAATTCATAATAAATGCTGTAGAAATCTCCACCACCGTTCAAGTGCTTTGCTATCTGATTTAGGTTAGAACCAATCTTGCCTAACTGCATGGAATACTCCTTCAGTAGACTGGTATCTCCATAGCAGGGAAGCTTTCTTCCCAATGCACAACGTCTGATATATTCCGAGGTGCTAAGCCCGGTCTTTCTTGCCTTTTCCTCAATCTGTTCCTTATCCTCTGCCGATATACGCATGGACATCAGGACCATGTTCTCTTTCTTTTTATCTGTGTTTCTCATAAAATCCTCCATTCTGGCACGAAAAAAAGAAGCCGTACATTACCGCTCCCTCAATGCCTACAAAATATAAAACTGTTAATTGTTACTCCAATATAATTATTAAACTGCCGGATACGGCAGATGTTTTTCCCCGATGCAGATTCTGCATCTCCCCTCCCGTGCATAGCCTCGCTCCCCTAAGGTCGCTCACCAATACGCTCACTTAGTTCGCGAATATTTCCAATAGAATTGTGTTGCGGCTCGTAAGCTCACAGTAAACTGTTCGCTGTCGCGGCAGTCGCCAAATGAGAATGCAAGCATTCTCGCTTTGCTCGTTGCCCGCGCATATCCCGCTCGCCGATTATATAGAAATTTGTCATACACCCATCTTACAGAAATCTCCCCACCACATTCCTCTTAAGAAATCTTCCTACAGCCTGCGCATCACTATCCCAAAGAAATCCTTTTTCCACTGATGCGTGCCGACCTAAGTCGGCATGAGCTCCGGATACGTCGCATAAGGTAGAGCAAGTTCCGCCCTGTATATACACAGGCAGGAACTTGTTGGGGATTTGGCATCCCCAAGCCCCAGCTTCTTTCGCCTTATGGTCAATAAAATAAAGCCTGCAAGCAGACTTTATTTTTTGCCAAAGGCTTGGCTGGCTTCGTAAGAATTTCGTATCACAGCTTTTCCAAAATAAAAAGAACTGTCTTACAGATAAGGCGATTTCCTCATACAAGGCACCTTTTTGTAAGACAGTCCGTCATACTGTGATATTCTTTTTTCTTACTCATCATCCATATCAAACAGGCTTCCAAGCATATTTTTTGTGGCACTATCCATAGCATTGGAAGTATCTGTAGCAAGCTCATTGTCAGGAACCGATGGCTCCGGCACATTAGCTGCTACAGGAGCTAGCATACTATTCGACATTATATTAGGCACAGCAACCGTCATACCATTCGGAACTGCACCAGCCATCTGTATGGGAGCCATTGTAACTGCACCCATATTCATCTGCTGAGCCATTGCTCCCAGAACTCCGGCAAACATATTGTTCGCCACATTTTGGGAAGATTCCTGCACCACCTTGGTAAATTCCTCTGCCACGCTCTTGATTGCCTGCTCCATCCACTCCGTGGTTTCCTTTTCCCGAATGCCCCTTTGCTCACTTTCCATAGCCAAAAGCAATGCCTGCTTGATAAGTTCTGTCTGATTCAGATACCCCGGCTGGCTGGATTTCTCCTCCAGCCATACAAGGATTTTTCTGTCACTTTCACATTTCGGATTCAACCGAAAGGATATTGCATTTCCCATAAGAGCCTCCTATCCCAGATTTTCTGCAAGATAACGGTAGCCGATGGCATTTGCTTTCACATCCGTTACATACTGGATGTTCCTGCCCTGCGTTCTGCCAAAACGCTTCATCACAGATGCACCACCGCCCACATACACGATATTTTCATGCAATAAATCCACCTTAATTTCTCGAAGCTTCGCTTCCACCTCATCTGCATACTGCTGTAACCCCTTCTCAATAAAAGGGATAAAATCAGCATTTACATTAGACTGCTTTCCACGGATAACATCAATAATGTCATCCTCGGGAATTTCACACTTTAACTTGGGAAGGGCATCCTTTTTAATACGCTCAATGGTAGTAATCAACCCAAGCTCATAGGTGTAAGCATCCTTATCCATAGGGATTCTGTCACGGACACTTAGTACATCCAAGGTCCAGGAACCCAAATCCACACAACGAAGTCTGTCCATGTCTCCCATACGGTTTGCAATGGCTGCATAGCACTGGGCATAAATCTTTACCTTATCCATAAAGAAGGAATAATGCACTCCCTCAAAGCTAAAAGAAATCCTCTCCTTATGCCACAGATAATCACGGAACTCCTTACGCTCTGCACCAAACAAGGTCAGAGGAACGCCGGCATATAATTCCACATGGGAAGCCGAAGCCTTTCCCTGATACTGCAATTCCTTGGCAATGCCTGCAAGTGTCAGCAGAAAATAATTCTCATTCTCTGTCTTGGTTGCCTGCTTTCCAAGTCTGCCCTGTCCCACGATATACTTTTTCCCCTTATACTCTAAAAGTCCGTTCTTGGTAAGGGGTTCATAATCCACCGGAACCACGGAAGTCTCCATAAAGGTATGCTCGCCCTTAATGGAACTCCAGCCGTGATCCAGCGCAATCTTAACAGGTGCCATAGTTGTTTCAGTCATAAAATAATTTTCTCTCATAAAATCCTCTCTTTCTCCGGCATAATAACCGGTCTGCATAATATTTTTACTCTGTGTCGCAGTCATTCCTGCATTAGTGATACTTGTAAACAATCTCTCCATAAATAACCTCCTCCGCAAGCTGCTTCGCCTGCTCTCTTAATTTCCACATCTCCATAGTGGAGTGCCTGTTCCCCGGCTTATGCTTTGCCAGATATCTATCTACAACCATATCCAGCATCTCATAAGCCTCTTCATTTACTTCCCTTGCCTTAATATGAAGCTGATTCATTCTAAGATGATGACGATATCTGTCAGGATGATTTTCTTTCATATAAGAAATCCACAGATGACCATATTTTCCAATATCAACAGATGTCACAACCAAATCCATATCGGATTTCGTATCAGCATCACCCACACTGATATTCGGATAAAGAAAGCCATCCACCTCTGTATAAGTACCGCCCATTGCTTCATATAAAGATAATTCTCCGCTCATAGTCACTACCTCCCTATCTTACTTTGTCTCGGTTGTTACCAAAGACTTTCGTTTTTTCAAGTTCCTGCTTCTCATACCATTCCTTCACAAGACGCTCAATCAAATCCGTCTTTTGCTTCGGCGTATAATCCTCCGGAAAATACTTTGCCAAAGTATCTGCCCGAAGCTTAATCTGCTCCCTCTGATTTGGTTTCTCCTGTTCTAATATCAGAAACATCCCATCCATATCTAACTCTCCCGACTGGCTCATACGCTTCATACGGTTCGCCTGCGACAAGGACGGTGTACACTGCTCCATATCCATAACCTCATAAAGCTCGTACTGCTCTTCCTCTGTCAGATAGGAAAGCTCAACCGCTATGGTAAAAGCAATCTTTCCTTCATCTACCATATTAAGAAGCTTGGGGATAAGATTGGTAAGGCGGATATAACGCTGAATGGTCATACGACTTTCACCCATCTGTTTAGCCAAAGCCTCATTGCTATTAATAGTCCTCTCTGTGGTTTCATCCTGCTGAATTATCCAATTTCCAATATCATCGTGTCCGGACTGCAACAGATATACCTTCATTGTAGGATTCTCCAACTTCGGTCCATCTTGTGACGAAGATAACTTTTTCCCAACTTGGGAAGAAGTTAAATCCGTTCTTGCTCCTTGTCTCTTCATCGCCTCCAGTTTCATCTTATAAGCAAATGCCTTCTCACTGGGTTTCAGATGTTCCCGTTGCAGATTGCTATCCACCATGGCAATCACAGCCTGATTATCATCCAAATCACGACTTACCACAGGCATCACCTCAAGCCCTGCCCATTTACATGCAGCCTTTCTTCTGTGACCTGCAATCAGTTCATAACCACCACCAATTTTTGGTCTTGCCAGAGCTGGGACAATCACGCCTTCTTTTTCAATGCTCTGCATTAGTTCAAAAAGTGCCATATCGTTTTCTACCTTAAAGGGATGCCCCTCAAAGTCCTGCAATTCCGATATTGGAACCATTCTGATGTCTGCTTCCGCCATAGCACTATTCTCTTGTTGCGGAAAAGAACACAATTCTTCTTTTTTCTTCATAAAATCATTTACCTCCATTGAAATCATTCTTTACCAGATACTATCTGAAAAAAAGAAAGAGCCGCTTACTTTCAAAATCACTTGAAAATAAGCGGCTCAGACCACTTTGTTACTTTATTGAACTGTTAGTTATTTTTGATGAAATATGAACGACAGATTTTTGTGTTTCCGAACTACACCCTCACAACCACTTGGACGTTTACTCCGTTGGAAATTGCCTTTTTCTTCTCTTTTCGGTCACTTTGAGAGAAGAGTATATGTCGCTCATAGTGCCTAAATTCAAGGAGTTTCAGGTATTTTTCCTTTGGAGCAGTGTTACGCACTCCACATGATAACTATGCCCAAACATATCACACCCCCGCACTCTCGTCAGCTCATATCCTCTTTCGCAAAGATACTTCAAATCTCTTGCCAGGGTTGCAGGATCGCAGCTGACATACACGATTTTTTCCGGTTTCATCTGGATCATGGTATCCAGCAAGGATTCTTCACAACCTTTTCTTGGGGGATCGACCACAATCACATCTGCTGCCATAGTTCCCTGAGACTTTGCATATTGCTGTGGTAACACTTCCTCTGCTGCCCCTACAAAAAATTCCACATTATCCATGTGATTTCTTTTGGCATTTTTCTTCGCATCCTCAATAGCCTGAGGAACAATCTCCACTCCATAAACCTGCTTTGCCTTCTGAGCCAAAAACAGAGATATGGTACCAATTCCACAGTATAAATCCCACACGATTTCATTTCCTGTTAGGCCTGCAAATTCCAAGGCTGTTCCGTACAATTTGGTAGTCTGAACCGGATTGACCTGATAAAAGGATAATGGGGAAATCTGATATACAATGTCACCGATCGTATCTTCAATATATTCTTTTCCCCATAATACTTCACACCGATCTCCCAGAATACGATTGGTCTTCTCTTTATTAATGTTAATCTGAATACTTGTCATTCCTGGAATGTCTTTTAAACTTTCTACCAGTTTTTCTGCCTTTGGAAGCTTATCTCCATTTATGATCAAGCAAACCATAATTTCACCTGTATGGAATCCCACACGAGTTAAAATATGACGGACCAATCCCGTATGATTGGTTTCATCATAAACGGATATGCGCTGTTCTTCCATGAATTCCTTTACCTTCTCTAACAGCACATCATTTTCCTTGGCCTGGATGTCACAATGTGAGGTATCAATAATATGATGAGTTCTTCCTGCATAAAACCCGGTGATGATCTTGCCATTTTTGTCCCTACCTACTGGGAATTGCGCTTTATTTCGGTAGTGATATGGTTCCTCCATGCCCATAATAGGCTCCATTGGAATGTCCTTAAATCCGCCAATTCTCTGAAGGCAGGACATAATCTTATTCTGCTTATACTGAAGCTGTCCCTCGTAGCTTAAATGCTGAAGCTGGCATCCTCCACAACTTTTTGCAACAGAACAAACCGGCTCCACACGATTTAAAGCCGGTTTGATAATCTCTACTAAGCGAGCATATCCATAATTCTTTTTTGTCTTCATGATAGCTACTTTGGCCTGATCGCCGATCAATGCATCTTTGATAAACAATGTATAGCCATCTAACTTTGCAACGCCTGCACCCTCTGCAGTAAGATCCTCAATGGTTACAAGAAATTCTTGGTTCTTTTTTATTTCTTTTCCCTGGTACATAATCTTTTCTTTCATACGATACGATCCTATCCTTACTATCCCTATTTTCCTGTTCTTCTAATGTTTGTATCCAAGGTTCTCTGGAAACCTAACCAATCTAAATTCTCCTCATCGCCCGACATAAGCTCAATCAATGTCTCAAATTTTGCATCCACATTATCTGCAAAATTCAATGCAAAGGCCTCGATCAATGCCGGTTTCTTTGGAGATCCGTATTCCAATTCTCCATGATGAGCCAAAATGCAATGCAACAATTCTCTTTTTGTTCGCTCTGGGAAATCTGGAATTGCATCACAGGCATTTTCTACCAAATGGGCTCCAATATAGATATGACCTAACAATTGCCCTGCGTCTGTATAATCATTCTCTGGGAAGCCGGACAATTCCTGCAATTTTCCCATATCATGAAACATGGCTGCAGTTAACAATAAATCACGATTGATTATGGTATATGTACTGGCAAAATGCTCGCACATTTTAGTCACCGCTAAAGTATGTTCCAACAATCCACCAATAAATCCATGATGTACACTTTTCGCTGCTGAATGCATGCAGAATTTCTTCTGAAATGCTTCATCCTTCACGAAAAAGTTCTCTAATAATAACTTTAGATTTGGTTCTTTTATAGTGGCAATCATTGTTTTCAATTCGTCATACATTTCTGTCACATCTTTTTTGGTACATGGCATATAATCTGCCGGATCATATTCTCCCTCCTGACATCGACGAATCCGATCAATGTTCAACTGTAAATTTCCTTGGAAACTGGTTACTCTTCCCGATACATTGATATAATCCAAAGAAGAAAATTCATCAATCCCACCAGACATTACATTCCACACTTTTCCATCTAAATTTCCGGTCTTATCCTGTAAGGTCAGAGAATAATAGGTTTTTCCTGCCTTTGTCAACAATTCCTGCTTCTTTCTACAAAAATAGATTTCGTTGATCGTCATCTCTTCTCTTAAATCTTCAATATATCTCATACTCTTTTTTATTTCCTTTCTATTTCCATTTATTTCTAGCTATCAGCTTCACCGTGGTCTTTCTCTCCTTTGGCTCAACAAAAGGATCCTTTGCTACTGTCATGACAATCTTGTCATCCGCCTCGTACTTTTGAAGACACTGGTAATAGTCCTTCACTGTGTGGATTTCCTCTCCTTCAATGGAAACGATGACCTCACCCACAAAAATATCTGCTTTATATGCCGGAGAACCGTCTGCCACCGCCTCTACATAAACTCCACTACGCAAACTGTGACCAGACAACACATTTTCTGGTATATCCCGGGCAATGATCCCCGCATAACACTGTTCTTTTTTATTCAGAAGCTCCTCGATCATGTACTTTAATTTACTAATACCATAAAACTGACCACATTCATTGTTATTTGCCTGTGGGGATAAAATACCCACAATTTCACCTTCCTGATTGCACACAATTCCTGTGCTGTCTCTATAAGAATTCATACTGGTAGAAAATGTATGCAACTGGTAATCCTCAATATTTTCAACCACCGCTTCACTGGTAATGTAGCCATACTCCGCAGAGTACATCTTCCCAGTTGGACATCCAAAAGCAAATACCATATCCCCTATACTTAAGAGATTGGATTCCCCCATAGTGGCCACCTGTATCTCTTCTGCAGTTTCCTCTGTAAGTTGGCTTTTTGCAACTTTCAGTATTGCAAAATCCATACGGGAATCAAAACTATATATGGTTCCCAAAGCAGAATTTTCCCTGGAAAAATTCAGATAAATCTTTTCCTTTCCCTTTACCACGGAATAATTCGTAAATATAAATACTGCTTTATCTGTCTGTGCCACAACCAATCCAGCTACCTGTTCTGTATCCTCGTAAAATTCCGCCTCTTCACCATCATATGCAGCAACCCCTACCAAAAAACGCTTGCTTTGATTTGCCAGCTTCGAAAACTTCTTTTGGAAATTGTAAATTCCCATGATCCCAATTTCTTCTGTTTTAATTTTATCTTTCTCTCGTTTGGGTTTTTCCGTAACTGTCACTTCTTCTGTAGGAACAGTGAGCGCAATCTCGTTTGGAGTTTTTTCTTTTGTTATGCCCATGTAGAATGCCTGCACCGCACAAAAGCCACACGATGCCGTAATTCCAAACACGATTCCACTGACTGCTGCCTTACGAACCCGTCCAAATAACTGTCTTTGTTTCTTCTTGCTCTGCATTACTTCCTCTTCAATAAAAGAAAATTCTTCCTTATCTTCCATAAGTTCTCCTTCATCGTAATACGATTTCGATTCACCTTCTTTTGTTTCACAACAAAAGCAAAACCTATCCATGTTTATCAATCATTGTAACAAATAGATATGAATGAATTATGAATAAACCATATTTTCTGCAATTTAGCAATCACTCAAACAGTATCATTGTATCATTGAATTTTTTCTTTTACAACTGTTCTATTATAAGACAGAGCATATCCTCCAATGTACATTCCATCTGGGAAATCATAAAATGTAACCGGTCTCCCATCCACATTACCTTCAATCTTTTATCCACACAACCTAACAAATGATTGATTTCACCCGGAACAACTTCTCTTACCTGAGCATCCGAAACCAGTGACAACAGTTGAAACAAACAACCTATGATCTTGCTTTGATCCAAAAGATTCCCATTTTCTTTTGCAAGCCTCGTGAAAGTAGCACACATTTGTCTTGCCTTCTCATTTGGAAACATAGCGCTTCTCTGTTTTCCGTCCGCCATATTTCTCTTAGTAAATTTCATTCCCTCGATCATACTTAATTCACTGTTGGATAACACAGCGGGAACCGGCTCTTTATTTCCAAACTTTTCAACTACCGGACAAATAAAAAATAACATTTGGCTTCCATCCGCTGTCCTCTGCACAGACAATGGCTTCCATCTCTTTTGCTGATCCATTTTTTTGATATTCTCGTATAGTTCCAAGTTTTTCTGTTTCACTTCTCTATTCTCATTTAAAGTATCCTCAAAATCGAAATGCTCTGTATCCTTCTGATTTTCCACTTCCGTATTTACCACTTCAGAATTTTCTATTTTTGAAGGTTCTTTTAGCAAAGCAGTCTGTCCCTTGTCCTTCTTTTTGGCTTTCTTAGCAGTTTCATGCTCAGATTCCGGTTTCGCCTCAGCTAAAATAGACAGAAATTTTAGCTTTTCCTCATCGGAACTTAACACTTCCAAATAAATGTTCATAAGACCTTCTGCCAAATTACGGTTGTTTCCTCGGAAGGATTTGTAAATGCGTTCCCGAATTTTCTCCACATCAGTAACATCCGGAACGTACACCACCTTGTGTCTTGCTTTTGGAAATAACTTCTTAAATTGTGCCTTTGCTTCCACATACCATTCTGGTTCTTCTTCCTGTTCTTTTGAGGCAGCCTTTTTCCTTTTTGAAGAAGCTTTTGGCTGCTGTATTTTCTCTTCCATATCTGGAACGTCAGAACTTTCGCTCTCTCCAGAAACAACATCTGCATTCTCTTTCTCTACTGTTTTTGCTTCTGTCTTTTCGATGTCTGTAACGACCTTTTCTTTCTTCTCATCCTCCATAGAAATCAACACATCAATAGAATCTTCAACGATTTCATAATTCAAAGACTTATTTTTATATTGCTCAATAAAAAATTGAACCGCTGGTTGTTCCGATTCCGATACTAAGGTAACCCCGTTGTCAAATGCATCTTCTAATCGTTCTAACGACATAGGA
>JBGVLO010000053.1:0-7509 GCA_045124315.1 Lachnospiraceae bacterium | reverse complement strand
AAAGCGAAAAAAGTAACAAGGTATGCAATCAAAAAAGAAATGAATATATTTGATGTAAAAAAATTGCAGCAGGCGGTAGATAGTTTGCAATCGGGTTATGCGCTAAAGAAAATGGAAGAAGCAGAATACAATATGTGCAAGGAAAATACCTGGGCAAATGATTTGGTGTCACAATATAAGGATTATAAAGCCTATAAAAACTTAGGATTAGGCATAGCTGTTTTAAAGGATGGAGAATTGGTAGCCGGAGCCTCCTCATTTAGTAGATATGACAAGGGTATTGAGATAGAAATTGATACACAGGAAGACCACCGGAGAAAAGGATTGGCATATGCGTGCGGGGCAAAACTTATTTTGGAATGTTTAGAGGAAGGATTATATCCAAGCTGGGATGCACAAAATAAATGGTCAGTAGCATTGGCAGAAAAGCTGGGATACCATTTTAGTCATGAATATGTGGCGTATGAGATAATGGGTTATTAGATATTAGCCGGAGGGAAAATATTATGTGTGAATGTGTATTTTGTCATAAAGAAAAGATTATAACAGATTTTATATATGAGGATGGGCTGGTGATGGCTTTTATGGATATGGAGCCTATCAATGAAGGTCATATATTACTGGTGCCGAAACAGCACTATCTGGATGCAGATGAAATTCCGGATGAATTGCTGGCACATTTGATGATTGTGTCAAAGAAGATAGTAGCAGCATTAAAAGAAATATATCATCCTGATGGATATAGTATTATGCAAAATGGTGGCGAGTTTAATGATGTGGGACATTACCATATGCATATTTTCCCAAGATACATAGAAGATGGATTCGGTTGGTCTTATGGTAGTGAAGAAAAGGCTGTGAATGCAGAGATAGCAGAACGAATAAGGAAGCAGTTGAGAGTTGATTCTGTCGTTGGAAATATAGTAACTGTAACAGTTGACAGACCATTGGGCAGTTACCACCCAGAACATGAGGATATGTATTATCCGATAAATTATGGGTATGTGGAAGGCATCATGGCACCGGATGGAGAAGAACAGGATGCTTACATATTAGGTGTGGATGAGGCAGTAGAAAAGTTTACTGGTAAGATCATTGCTGTTGTTCATAGAAATGATGATGTGGAAGAGAAATGGATTGTTGCACCGGAAGGTATGAGTTTTACAAAGGAAGAAATCATGAAGCAGATTTATTTTCAAGAACAGTATTTTGATAGTGAAATTATTATGTAAAGGATTTGAAAGGATTGCAGGTAATAATAAAATGAAATTACTATATGGAACCGGTAATCTGGCAAAATTATCGGCAATGAGGAACCGACTTGAACAGTTAGATATAGAATTAATTGGTTTAAATGATCTGAGAGCAGAGGGCAAGATTATTCCGGAAGTAATAGAGGATGGCAATACCCCTCTTGAAAATGCAAGGTTGAAAGCAATGGCGTATTATGAGGCCTTTCAAATTCCTATATTTTCTTGTGATTCAGGATTGTATTTTGATAATGTCCCAGATGAGGTACAGCCCGGCGTACATGTTCGTAATGTGAATGGAAAATGTTTGTCAGATGATGAAATGATAGATTATTAATCAGGATTGGTAAAAGTATATGGAAATCTTGTGGCAAGGTACAGGAATGCAATCTGTTTTGTAATGGATGATGCACATATATATGAGGCAATGGAGCCGTCTATGGAAAGTGAGAAGTTTATTTTAACAGATAAACCTCACAGTACAGTTAGAAAAGAGGGTTTCCCGTTGGATAGTATATCTCTTGATATAAAGACAAATAAATACTATTACGATTTGCCGGAAGATAAATTAGAGCAGGTGGCTGTTGAAGATGGTTTTTTAGAGTTCTTCAAGAATATTTTAAATCTGAATTAGTAATTAATACTGGAGGTTTGGTGTCATGATAGAAAGCGCAATTAAGTTTGTTAAGGGAATTTTTGCTTATGATTGTAGTGGGCATGACTATTATCATACCATGAGGGTTTATCGTTTGGCTATACAGATTGCAGAGCAAGAAAATGCGGATATGTTGATTGTGCAGTTAGCAGCCTTATTACACGATGTAGATGATGTTAAGCTTTCGCCGGAAACACACGAGACTAAGAAAAATGCAGTTGGATTTATGAAAAATAGTGGCGTGGATGATAAAGTTATAGCTTCTGTGTGTAAGATTATAGATGAAGTTTCATTTGCAGGAATAGATTCTGTTGTGCCAAGCACGATAGAGGGAAAATGCGTACAGGATGCAGACAGGCTGGATGCAATGGGAGCGATTGGAATAGCAAGGGCATTTGCATATGGCGGTAGTAAAGGAAGAAGAATATATGATCCGGATATAAAACCCATGACTAAGATGAATAAGGCAGATTATCATCAGAACCATAATTCTACAAGCATTAATCACTTTTATGAAAAACTCTTGCTGCTTAAAGATATGATAAATACTGAGTCTGCAAAGAAAATGGCTGAGCATAGACAAGCTGTTATGGAGGAGTACCTTGTAGAATTTTTAGCAGAATGGGAAGGAGAAAAGTGATATGTTGGAAGTAAAATTTTATGATACAGTAGATGATTCACTATTGAAATTTGCAGTAATTATTTCACAGAGCAATGGCAAATGGGTATTTTGCAAACATAAGGAGCGAGATACCTATGAGGCTCCGGGAGGTCATCGTGAAGTTGGAGAAGATATTTTGGAAACTGCTAAGAGAGAACTTCAGGAAGAAACAGGTGCCATACAGTTTGATATTAAGCCAATATGCGTTTATTCCGTCACGGGTAAGAATAGTGTAAATGAGACCGGTGAGGAAACATTTGGATTATTATGTCTTGCGGAAATAACGGAATTTGCTGGTAAGCTGGAAAGTGAGATAGAGAAGGTTGAGCTTATGAATGAGTTGCCTGAAAGCTGGACATATCCGATGATTCAGCCTAAATTGATTGAAAAGTATATGCAGATAGAAATGCAGTCTTACAGTCGGATACAGCTGGCAGCGAAACAGACTATAGAATACATAAAGAATACTATCAAGCCGGGAATGAATTTATTCGAGATTCGAAAGTTATGCGAGGGAAAACTGTTAGAGTTGGGTGCAGATTCGTTCTGGTATTGGGATGTTGGAGCCTTTATCTTTGCAGGAGATGAAACAATCGTTTCTGTATCTGGTAAGCAGTATGTAACTTCGGATAGAGTTATAGGAAACAACGATATTATAACCATTGATTTAAGCCCACAAGTAGCTAATATCTGGGGAGATTATGCGAGAACTATTATTGTAGAAAATGGCAAGGTTGTAGAGGATATAGAGCTAATTGAAAATCCGAAATGGAAAAGCGGTTTACAGATGGAAGAGAAATTACATACAGAATTGTTACGTTTTGCTACGAAGGAAACAACCTTTGAGGAATTGTACTATCATATGAATGAGTACATCGTAGAAAATGGATTTGTGAATCTTGATTTTATGGGCAATCTGGGGCATTCCATTGTAAGAACCAAAGGTGATAGAGTTTACATTGAAAAAGGTAATATGACCAAGCTTGGTGATGTAAAATATTTTACATTTGAACCGCACATAGCATTTCCAGATTCAAAGTATGGTTATAAGAAAGAAAATATTTATTATTTTGATGAAAACGGGCTAATGGAACTTTAAGATATAGATTGGATAGAAAAAAATGATTAGAGAAGCAAAACAAAATGATCTAGATGAAATATTACAGCTTTACCTGTATCTTCATGAAAAAAGTATACCGGAAGATTCACAACATTTAAGAAGCACATGGGACAATATTATGAATGATGCAAATCATCATCTGATTGTCTGTGAAGTTGATGGCAAGGTTGTGGCATCCTGCGTATGTGTGATTATTCCCAATCTCACAAGAAATGTTCGTCCATATGCATTTGTTGAAAATGTGGTATCACATGCGGAGTATCGAAAGAAAGGTTATGCTACAGATTGCCTAAATTTTGCCAAGAAAATTGCAGAAGAGAATCATTGCTACAAGATGATGCTGCTTACAGGTTCAAAGGAAGAAAGTACATTGAATTTTTATCGAAATGCCGGATATAACAGCTCGGATAAGACGGCGTTTATTCAGTGGATTGATATGTAAAAAATGGAGAAAAATTATGATATATGAATTAGGAAAACCAGAAGATTTACAGGCTGTATACAATGTAGTGCAGCATACAATAAAAACAATATACCCGAAGTATTATCCAATGGAAGTAGTAGATTTTTTCTGCGAGCATCACAGTGAGGATGCTATAGAAAAGGATATTAACAATGGTTATGTAAGTGTGCTAAAAATAGATGGAACAATCGTAGCAACAGGTTGTTTTGTGGATAATCACATTACAAGAGTTTATGTCCTACCGGAACACCAGAAAAAGGGATACGGCACATTTATTATGAAAAATATCGAAGAACAAATTGGCGAAAAATTTGATAAGGCATATCTGGATGCGTCACTTCCGGCGGCAGCCCTTTATGAAAAGCTTGGATTTGTGACTGTAATGCATGAGCGTTATCCTGTAGAAAATGGAGTGATACTTGCGTATGAAGTTATGGAAAAGGAACTTCATAAAATCTCGACAGATATTAATTATGATGGAAGAAAATTTATTTCAAAAATGAATTCTGAAAACGGTGAGGTTGGTGAACAGACCAACTTTACATATCATCAGAATGGAAATCTATTGTGGGCTGAATATAACGGTGGAGATATATTAAAAGGTTCGTTGATTGGAAAGGTTTTATGTAATGGGGAACTTGATTTTGTGTATCATCACATGAATCGGAATATGCAAATTAAAACAGGCAAGTGCCATAGTGTACCAACTGTACTAGAGAATGGGAAAATAGAACTTTCTGAACAATGGCAATGGACAAGCGGAGATTATTCTAAGGGAGCGTCTTTGTTGGTAGAGGTGTAGGATGGTAGAAAGATTTGAATATAAAAGAGCAACAATGGAAGATATTGATGAATTGGTAAGAACAAGGATTATAGTCCTTCGTGCCGCAAATAAGTTGTCAGATGATGAGGATATGTCTGTTGTGGAGGAGCAATCATATGCATATTATAGGCGTGCACTGGAAACTGGTGAACATATTGCATATCTGGTGTATGATAATGGAACTTTTATCGGTGCAGGCGGTGTTAGTTTTTATCAGGTTATGCCCACATATCATAATCCTACTGGTAAAAAGGCTTATATTATGAATATGTATACAGCACCGGAATATAGAAGACAGGGAATTGCAATTCACACATTGGATTTACTGGTAAATGATGCGAGGGAACAGGGCGTGTCGCAGATAGCCTTAGAGGCAACAGATATGGGGCGGCCATTGTATGAAAAATATGGATTTGTAAAAATGGAAGATGAAATGGAGCTGGTATGATGCATAAAGTAACAGACTTACAACCTTGGGAATGTCTTATGAAGCGAATTGTCTGGAAACAATTAGGAGAAATTCGAGATAAAAAGATACTTGATTTTGGTAGTGGCATTGGGATAACTGCAAACTATCTGGCAGAGCATAACGATGTAACAGCTATTGAACCGGATGAAGATAGCATAAAGGAGCGATGGGCAGACAACCAATATACACAAATTGCTGGTAGTACCGATGAATTGCATAAATTTGATAATGAGACCTTTGATATGATTATCTGTCACAATGTCTTGGAGTACGCCGAAGATAGAGCGGATATTGTTAAGGAATTTGCAAGGATTTTAAAACCTAATGGCAGGATTTCTATTGTGAAACATAATCGTGCAGGTAGGGTTATGCAGATGGTTGTACTTTTAAATGATTTTGAACATGCCCATAGCCTGTTGGATGGTAATGATGGAATGGCTTCCAAGTACGGAGCAATTCGTTACTATGAGGATGCAGATATTGAAAAATGGTGTCCGGAACTTGCAATTACGAAGACACTGGGGATGAGAACTTTCTGGGATATGCAACAAAATCAGGAAATACATAAGGATGTTGACTGGCAGGATAAAATGGTGGAAATCGAGATGCGAGTATCGGATATGGATGGATATAAAGACATCGCATTTTTTCATCATTTGATGATTGAGAAGAGATAGGAGACACGGTATGACAAGAGTGTATTTCGTGCGTCACGCACAGCCGGAACATGATTGGAAAGAAGACAGAACAAGACCTTTGACGGAAGAAGGCAAGAAAGATTCGGCAATTGTACTGGAATTTTTGAAGGATAAGAAAATAGATGCGTTTTATTGTAGTCCATACAAACGTAGCATGGATACCATTGCAGATGCGGCAGCTTTTTTCGGAAAAGAAATTATAACAGATGAGAGATTAAGGGAGCGTGAAAAAGGTCCTGATGGCAACAACCACGGAATGTTCCAGAAACGTTGGGCTGACCATGATTATCATGAAGAGGGTGGAGAATCCATTGCTATGGTTCAAAATCGTAACATAGAGGCGCTGAACAAGATTTTATCAGATAATACAGATAAAGAGATTGTTATAGGAACACATGGTACTCCTCTTAGTACGATATTGAATTTTTATGATAACAGTTTTGGATGTGAAGATTTTCTAAGAATTATCGACTGGATGCCATATATTATTGAATTGGATTTTAAAGGTGATAAGTTGGTTGGCAAACAGGAACATTGCCATGTGGAGAAGGAATTTAAGGGAAAACAGCGTGCGGATAAGAAATAATACTGTTTTATTGATGGAAGGATTGTAGTTATGCAATATGCAAGAAAATTAAGAAAAGGTGACAAGGTAGCAATTGTAAGCTTGTCGAGTGGAATGCTCGGTGAAGAATTTTGCAGTCATAATATTGAGATTGGTGTAAAGAGATTAAAAGAATATGGTTTGGAACCGGTATTTATGCCGAATGCTTTGAAGGGCATTGAATATTTAAAGGCTCATCCGGAGGCAAGGGCGAAAGACTTAAAAGATGCATTTTTAGATGATGCTATTGCAGGGATTATTTGTGCCATCGGTGGTGATGATACATACAGACTTTTGCCTTATCTGATGGAAGATGATGAGTTCATAAAAGCAGTAGAGAAATATCCAAAATTATTTACAGGATTTTCAGATACCACGATTAATCATTTAATGTTTTATAAGCTGGGATTGTCTACCTATTACGGACCAAATTTTATTTGTGATCTGGGAGAAATTGCAGATGAAATGTTAGCATATACGAAAAAGGCCTTTGAAGGATATTTGGAAGGCAATGAATTTGACGAAATTGTATCCAGTGACATTTGGTATGAAGAAAGAGAAGATTTTTCTAGAACTGCAATAGGAACAGAACGAAAAGCTCATAAAGAAGAACGTGGTTTTGAACTTCTGCAGGGAAGTGAAATTTTTCAAGGTGAATTATTGGGCGGATGTTTAGAAAGTTTTTATGATATATTGACAGATAGCAGATATGAAGATGAAAAGGAAGTTTGCGAAAGATATGGTCTGTTTCCGGATAAGGAAGAGT
>JBGVLO010000052.1:0-46775 GCA_045124315.1 Lachnospiraceae bacterium | reverse complement strand
AATGATACTCCACCATGGTCACGGATATTCTCTACCCAACCACACACACGCAAAGTGCGGTCTACATCTTTTTCTGAAATATCATTTAACATACAGTTACGATATTGGTTGTTTGTATTTGTCTCCAAAATAATTCTCCTTTCTTATATGAAGGGGCACGCTGGAATTTTTTCAGTTCAAAGTGGACAAGTCCACTTCAACTCCCTGTATCTCTCACTCATGATGGACTTTTCTATAGAGCAAAAAACCCTGAGCATAATATAAATTATGCTCAGGGCGAAATCTATTCCGCGGTACCACCTGAAATTACTGAAATCAGTCACTCACTGGTTCAAAACCTTGCCGTCTAACGCACGGCTTACGGCGCACCTACTGGGAAATCCGTTCAGATTGCAGCTCAAAAGTGTTATTCATACAAATTCATTCTGCGAAGCTCCCACCATTCTTCGCTCGCTGGAAGTGATAAGTTGTACTACTTCTCTTCGTCATAGCCATTTGTAACTCATTATATTCCACTCATTTCCAAATGTCAATGAAATTAATTTTGTGTACTTTTCTTCCTTCTCCGAAAGACAACTGCGATCACTACACAAGCACTGATGACTCCTCCGAAAATACGCAGAATTCTTTGAAAAATGGGACTTGGATTTTTTAAGAGACTCTTTATTTCCCTGCTTTCATTTACCAGCTTTCGTTTTTGAGAAAATTTATATTTGTCAGGAATGACCGGGATGCCCTCCTCTCCTTTTGCAAATGACTGCATATACTCTGCAATGGAAATCCATGCCTTCACTTCCCTGCCTTCGTTGTCCAGCAAAATACCCTGCTCCACATTCTCCATCTCTTTTCCTTCTTTGGTTTTCGGTTTTACTACAACCAGCCCCTTTGAAAGTTTCCCAAGGTATTTTAACATCTGAGCTGTGTATAGATCGGTGACCACACCGTAAAGTTTCTTGTTTTTTATAGCAACCCTGTCTCCATTCTTTTTTACAAATTGGGCAGATTCTACTTTATTAAGTGGCAGGCGATATGGGTTGTAAGTGAGATGAATCCCTGACATATACACTTTGAACTCCGGTTTCAAATCCGATATACTGGCATCCACTTCACATATATTTTTCAATTCTTCTCCGGATAGATAACCGAATGCCAGCGGATATCCCGGAATACCATCCGCTCCAATCCCTAAAGAAAAAGACTGAAATACATCCGATACCGTCACGTTTCCCTCCAGATAAGTCCCCCGAACGATCCCGGAGGGCACTATAGTGACATCTACGGGAACCCCCAGCTTCTCACATTTCCTTGCATAGGCATCTGTAAGAAAATCCGACAAATTATATCCCTCATGCCCGCTAAACAAATCCTCCAGCGTTGCAAAATGATAGGGATTATACGCCAATACCTTCTCTGCTTCATAGCCAAACTGCTCCAAGTATTCTTTATCGATACATCTTCGGAAACCGTCGATCTTCTCTTTGATTTTTTTGTCCTCCGGTATCTGTTCTGATACCAATGCAAGATTATAATTTTCTACTTTCCATCTTCCATTGTCTTTCTGTTCCAGGGTGAACTGTCCCAAATACTGTCCAAAGCAGCCACAGGATACAATGCTGGTCTCTCCATACACAATGGGTTCTCTAAGTACCGTATGACTATGACCACTTAGGATTACATCAATGTCTCCCACCTCTTTTGCCAGTCTCTCGTCTTCCGACTGTCTTCCTTTGGAGGTTCCACTATGAGAAAGACAAATAATCAAGTCCACCGATTCCTTTTCCTGGATTTCTGCCACAACTTCTTTGGCAGCCTGTACCGGTTCTTTAAATTTCAGCTTACAAGTGGGAGAGTCATGAAGGGCACTCTTTCCAAAAATACCAAACAGAGCAAGCTTTGTATTGTTCTTTTCTATGACACAATACTTTTGTATATTCGCTTCCTGAAAACATTTCTCATATGATTCCTTATCCTCCGACTCTTCCATATCGTCCCAGTCTACATTACTAAATACAATCTGTGGAAGCGGCTCCCCACTTTCCACTGCTGCCTCAAACATACTGCAAATTCCTTTGGTACGATAATCAAATTCATGATTGCCAATGGTTGTCACATCCACTCCCATGGCCCCTAGCAGTCGAAGTTCGGAAGCCTCTTTCTGAAAAATGGTCTGAAACAGGGTTCCCATAGAATAATCTCCCCCATCCAGAAATAATACTTCCCCATGTTTTTCTTTGTCTTGCTCGTATAAACTTTTAATCCTTGCAAAACCGCCCACATGAATTTTTTTCTTTTCCTGCAAAATCGAAAATCCATCAAAATTCGAATGCAGATCACTGGTAAAATTTATTCTCAACTGTTTTTCGTTCATATAGTGCCTCCAATAAATTTCTCTTTATCCCAAAAGATTTTACTCTCTACTATTTTTCCATTGGCATTGTGTTTTTTATATTTTGCACCACAAACCGTAGTTAGTGTATCATTTCGCCTCCTATATTACAATAAATATTTTCCAAAACAGTAGTTTATTGCAACCACCCCTCAAATATGATAAATTATATAATTGAGGGCTTTTTTTGTCCTCCAAAATAATTTAGAGAGGAGTTCTTTTTATGAACAAAATAAAACAAGGCTTCAATTGGTTATTTTATGGTATTTTTGTACTTGTTTTTGGTTACCTGTTTCTCCGTATTTTCTTTCGAGATACGATCCATAATTATACGTTTTCCCAGCTATTACCGGGATTTTTGATAGGAGGTGGGATGCTTGCACTTTCTTATTACCTGTGCAGACGCGGTTCTTCCTATCTGGAGAAGCATTTCCTACCAATTGTGCTATGTGTACTGGCACTCTTTTTCGTAGGCTCCATTTACACAGGATATAAATTACGTTTTACTCCTGCCTTTGACATGGATGCCATTTACGGTGGTGCTTTACAGTGGCTCAATGAAGGCAGTTTTCCAAATTATTATGAATACATGGGATATTTTCCAAACAACCTTGGTGGAATGACCTTCTTATACATAATATTTAAGATTTCATCCCTTTTTGGATGCCAGGATTTCTTTGCAGTGGGAATGGTATTTAATTCGTTCTTAATTACAATGACTATTCTTCTTGGTACACTCATCTGTAAAAAGCTGAAAGGAAGTATTGCAGGAATTATGGCAATGATTACATTCTGCATGTTTCTTCCTTTTTATGTGTTAGGAGCTGCGTTTTATACCGATTCTCTCTCCATGGTCTTTCCGGTACTGTTCTATTATCTCTATTTAATATATAAAGAGCAGAACGACTTAAAGAATCAGATTGGACTGGGTGTGTTAATGGCAGTCATCCTAACCATTGGAATGCTGGTAAAATTCACTGTTGTTATTGTACTAATCGCTGTTCTGATCGACAGTCTTCTAAACAACAATCTGAAAAAGACAGCTATTCTTGGAGTGCTTTGTATCTTTATTGCCTTTGTTGGTTTTAAAGGCTTTGACGCTTCGATTTACGGCAAACATATGGACAAGGCAGCCGCAGAGGAATTAGAAACCCCATATTTGCACTGGATGATGATGGGCTTACAGGGAAATGGCGGATACAGTCCAGAAGATTATGAATACACCCGTTCTTTTCCAGCTGATACCCGAAAGGAAGCTTGCAAAACCAGAATCCAGGAACGATTACAGAGTCTTGGATTGAGTGGACTATTTACACTTTGCACCAACAAGGCAACTATTTGTTTTGGAGATGGAACCATTGCGGTTTCTGATTTTTTGGATGATACTCCTGCACAGTCTGTCCGTTTACAGACTTATGTGCTGTACGCCGGAGAAAATTATGCTTTTTACCAGCATATTTCTACCGGATATTTATTAGCCATTTACTTTATTATGGTAATTGGTGTAATTTACACAATTTTTGTAAAAAAAGATACAGATGCCCAAAAGGTTTTAGCACCTCGTCTTTGTTGTATGGGAATTCTCTCATTTCTTCTTATGTGGGAAACCAGTTCCCGTTATATTACAAACTTTGTGCCTATGCTATTAATCAGTGCTGCTTTAGCAATTACATGGATTGGAGGTAAGACAGAAAATGTTTGATGGAAGTATGACCGGTAATGTGACCGCTATTTTCTTATATTTATTATTTCAAGTGGGTGGCATCTTTATCATGCATCAACTATTAGCAAAAGAACGCTTGAGCCTTGTTTTACGAACTTTGCTTGGAAGTGTTCTTGGAACCGTAATGCTTCACTGGTTCCCTGTAATCTTTGCATTTTTCTTTGGTTTTTCCAAGACCGCACATATATTGGCAGTTGTCCTTCTGTTAGCAGTGACAGTCGGTGTGACTGTCTATTCAAAAAAGTTGAAAAACCTTTCTTTTTCACTTCCTGCACCTTCTCAGATCCTTTCCGGAATGGTTCAGTTTGTAAAAAGAAATCCAATTGTTTTTCTTATGGTAGCAGTTTTTTTCTTTTTCTATTACTGCCTGCTTACACACACCATTCCAATGAACGAAGACGGATCCATTCACACAGGACAGGGAACTTACGGTGATATGAATATGCATCTTGCTTTTATCACAAGTATTGCAAATCAACAGACTTTCCCTCCACACTATCCAATTTTGCCACATGAGCGTTTGTGCTATCCATTCCTATGCGATAGTATCAGTTCCAGCTTGTACCTCTTTGGGGCTTCTCTTCGCTTTGCTTACATTGTCCCAATGTTATTCGCTGTGTTGCAAGTATTTGGAGGATTTTACTGTATTATCAAATACTGGTTCCAAAATGCAGGCACTGCATTCATCGCCTGGTGTATGTTCTTTTTAAACAGTGGGCTTGGATTTATTTATTTTACTACAAAAGAAGACATTCAGAGAAACTTTACAGACTTTTATTACACTCCAACCAGTCTTGGAGATATGAATATGCGCTGGGCACAAATCATGGTAAACATGCTGATCCCACAGCGGGCCACCTTATTTGGATGGGCAATTTTGTTTCCTACCATCGCATTGCTTTTGTATGCGGTACGCTGTAAAAAGACAAAGATTTTTGCAATATGCGGTATTTTAGGTGGTGCTCTTCCTATGGTGCACACCCATTCCTTCCTTTCCTTGGGAATCATCTGTGCTGTATGGTTATTCTGGGAATTTCCTGTAAAACGTGCATTTCCAAAATACACAAAATGGCTGTTACCGGGTGCGTTGTTTGTCGGTTTATTCTTCTTTAGTTTGATCCAGATTTTCGAAATCAACCAGGCTTTTGTTACAAACAACGGTATGACCTTAGTATTTTTAGGACTTGGCATCTTTGCCTGCATTTACCTTTATCGTATCTATCGCAGTTGGGACAAGGACTTTATTATGCAGATTTTAAAAACGTGGGGCGTACTGCTGATTCTGGTTTTAATTCTCGCAATGCCACAATTATTTATCTGGACCTTTTCTCAGACGGGAAATGAGGGCTTCCTTAAGGGACATTTCAACTGGTCCAACGATGCCAACCAGTACATTTGGTTTTATCTGAAAAATCTGGGTATTACTTTTATATTTTTCATATTCGGTACTTTATGTGCCAAGCGAAAGGATTTAAAAATCGCTTCCCCTTACCTTCTAATCTGGTATGTGGCAGAGTTAATCACCTTCCAACCAAACACCTACGATAATAATAAACTATTATTTGCAGGATTTATTTTTATCTGTGGTCTGTCCGCAGACTGTGTTCGCAAACTGTTTACTGCCAAGTGGAACCCAATCGCAAAAGGGCTGACTGCTGTAGTCTTAGTATTCATTGGAACCATATCCGCTCTATTGACCATGGGAAGAGAAGCTGTTTCGGACTATCAGTTATATTCAGCCAGCGAAGTAACCGCTTGTCGATTCATTGAACAGAATACAGACCCTGGTTCCATCTTCATGGCAGCAAACAATCATAATAACGCAGTTGTTTCACTAACCGGTCGAAACATTGTTTGCGGAAGTGGCAGCATCCTTAATCCTCACGGTATGGACTATACCGGAAGAGAACAGGATATCCGCTTGTTCTATGAAGATCCCATCGGGCAACAGGCTTTACTTTCCAAATACAATGTAGATTATATTTTCGTATGTAATACAGAGCGTTCTTCCTATCTGATAAATGAAGCAGCCATTGCTTCCATTGCTGACTGCATTTATGCACAGGACGATGTAGTCATCTATCAGGTAAGAAAATAAAATACTTTTCCTACACAAAAAGGTGGTGCCACTAAAATGACACCACCTTTTTGCTCTTTCTATTCGTCTTCCAAAACCATCTGAAATGCATTCTCTGAATGGAATTCCTTTTTTAACCCTTCGGTTACATAAATCTCCTGGTCCTTTGTTACCAACACCACGTCAAACTTCTCAGCTTGAGCCTTCCAATACTCGATCGCCTTATCCTTTCCCATCACAAAAAGAGAGGTGGATAATCCGTCTGCCAAAGTCCCATCTTTCGAAACAATGGTCACCGAGCACAGATCCTGTTCTGCCGGGGCACCGGTTCTGGTATCTAAAATATGAGGATACCGCTTCCCGTTTTCTTCAAAATACCGCTCATATCCTCCCGATGTGATCACCGCTTTGTCCCTTGTTGTCACCACCCCAACTAATTCTCCATTGGATTTTTCAGGGTCCTTTATACCAATGGTCCAGCTGGAACCATCTGGCTTTGTTCCAAGTACCTGTACATTTCCCCCCAGGGAAACCATACCACTGGTAATGCCTTCCTGTTTCCATATTTCCATAATACGGTTAGATGTAAAACCTTTTGCAATGGCCCCCAAATCCAGTTGTTGCCCTTTCTCTACAGCCACAGTTGCTTCTTCCTCTGAGAAAGAAAGCTTCCCCTGATCCACCAATGATCGTTTTCTTTCCAATTCTTCTTTTGTGGGAATGTGATACTTTCCTGTTGTAAATCCCCAAAGCTCCATCAAAGGATACACAGTAATGTCAAACAATCCATCTGTGCTCTCATATAATTCCTGCGCCTGTTCCAAAATATCACAGGTATCCTGTGATACCTTTCCTGTTCCATTTTTGTTGATCTGGTAAATTTCTCCCTCTTCACTGCTTACTGACCACAATGCATCCAGACGGTTCACCTCTGCAATGGCATCCTCCACCCCCTGCTCTGCATTCTCTCCATAAGCAGTAAATGTCATATAGGTATCCATGGCGAACAACTCTTTGGTACACTCTTTTTCCCTGGAAGATGTGTTTCCTATCTGATCTGGCAATTTCCCACAACCCACAAAACAGATGAGACAAACCATTCCTGCAAGAATTGTGCTCCATTTTCTATTTTTTTTCATATAACAATCCTTTCGTTCTTTCTTTATCGCTTCTGCCCACGTTCCTGTTTACAGGCAGGTATTTTCCATCTACTAATTGCCATCGGTCCAACGCAACAAGTTCTTTGGAATTCTATTCATCACAAGAGCTGTTAAAATCCCAATTGCTACTCCTGCCACGATTCCACTGATACACAACACACCAAAATACCAGCCAACCGCACTCGTATGCAAAAGAATCGCAGCAACCAGAATTTGCCCTGCATTGTGAGCCACACTTCCTGCCACGCTGACAGTGATCAGATGTACCCCTTTGCTATGTTTGAGTAGAACCATTACCAAATAGGACAGCACCCCGCCTGCCAACGAATACCAAAGACTGACTGCATTTCCAAAAGTAGCTGCCACTAACAAAATTCGTACCATATTAATAATGAAGGCTCCTTTTTCTTCCATATAATACAGAGCAAATACCACAACCACATTGGTAAGCCCCAGTTTCATCCCCGGAACCAACCCGTTCACAGGAATCAAACTCTCAATATAACTGAATAGAAATGCCAATGCAATGCTCATTCCATAGAGAGCAATTTTTTTTGCTTTCATATTTTTTTCCTCACTTATTCCTGTATTTGTAACTAAACTATTCCTGTATCTGTAACAGTTCAGCCGGTGGCTGTCCTGTTACGGCTCACAGCAAGCTTACGCATGCAAATTGCTGTGAGCCACTCTTAATTTACACTTTCATACGTCCTTGCACAGCACTGTGTGCAAGGACTACCTAATCTATTCCTGTATCTCTACTACGACCCTATGTGGCAGACAAATGATACTCTGCCCCACATACTGAATACTTCCCGTATTTACACAAATTTGATCCGGGCAATCTGCCTCGATCAGCCGTGCTTTCCCATCTTTAATTTCCAACGTATTTTTTCCTCCCACACCCTGTATGGTCTCTGTTACTGTATCAGACAATTGATAGGAAACCTGTTCTTCACCATCTACTCTGACTACAACCTTTGCATCCTTTTTTTGTGAACCATAGGTTACTAGCAAAAAAGCAATTCCCACAAGACTTATGATAAGGAGAATACAAAGATCTTTTTTATATTTTCTCATGAATTTTCACTCCCTTAGTACTATAACAATATTGTTTTCGGATTAGCAACCCTTTTCCTGAATATATTCCCTGTTTTTCTCAATGTCAAGTAACCATCAATAATCAGGGTGTTAATGGGTATCAGTTCAGCCGGCGGCTATCCTGTTACGGCTCACAGCAAGCTTTCGCATGCAAATTGCTGTGAGCCACGCCCAATTTACACTTTCATACGTCCTTGCACAGCACTGTGTGCAAGGACTACCTGAACTGTCACGTTAGAGGTTACATATTTTATCTCAAATGCATTTTTTTCTGTTTTTGTAACTTTTTTGTGACCGTTTCTTGTAATTTCTTCCAACACTTCCTCTTTTTCCCTTCATTTTTTCTGAACTATGGACTCTTGTTCCTTCTCTTTTTGTGTGTTAGAATAAACGTAAATAAGAAATGACTCAGTTTTCATTTCAGGCCAAATAAACAGGATTACCAAGGAAGGAGTTATTTATGCATAACAAAACGCTTTGCAAAATGCGCGCATGCGCAAAAAAAACCATTGCTTTTGCACTCACAGTTGCAACTGCAGCAGCTTTATTACCAGCTACATACTCTCACACAGCAGGTGCTGCAACTGTTGTTACACCTGAAACAGCTGACAAATATGGTTACTATATGGAACCATGTACAGTAGATGCAGATCAGGACGGAGATACTGAAATTTTATGGAGCACTTTTACATATGGAATGTATCCTCAGAGCCAGGTTACAAACGACACTTTAGTTTCTAAATTAGACAATCTTGACGATTCAGAATGGACCTATATGGAGAACCCTGCACTTTCTTACTGGGAAGATTCCATAGAAGACTATTTTGAATGGAGTACGTTTGCCTATACTACCATTGGCAGAGAAAAATATTTACGCATGTCCGTATATGATACTTCTTCCGCAACCGTTGATCCGGTTAACGGATTGTATCAGTGGGAAAATGATGAAGTATTTCACTATTATAAATTTGAGCCAATCAAATGGAGAGTTCTTTCTGTAAACGAAGACGGAACCGACGCTTTGGTTATTTCGGATAAGGTGTTAGACAGTCAGCCATATAACTACACAACAAAAACAATAAACGGAAGACGTGCATGTGCATGGAAATACAGTACTCTTCGCAGTTTCTTAAATGGATATGCTTCTGCAGATAATGCTTATGGTTCGGATTATTCCAACGGTTACAGCTTCTTGGATATGGCTTTCACAGAAGCTCAGCAGGAAGCAATCCTTACTAGCGAATTAAGCAACAGCAACGGAGATTACTCTAAGACTTACAGTTCTCCTAGCAACGACAAAATTTTCTGTCTGGCAGTTGGAGATACCCGTTCTTCTTCTTATGGTTTCTCTTCTGACAGAAGACGTATCGGACAGACAACAGATTATACCAAACAAAATGGTGCTTTCGGTGTAGACGAAAATGTATTCTGGTGGACACGTTCCGGTGGAGATGATACCTGCCGTTGTTCCAATGTGGACTACCAGGGCGATATTCACTCAGGCGGAAACAATGCGGACTGCTATTTCATGGGCGTTCGTCCTGCAATGCACCTGGATCTTACTACATTGGACAGCAGTGCATTCTCCGGTTATGTGGATGAAAACTACAATTACTATGCAAATCAGGTTATCTTCGACTTGAACGGTAAGAACACTTATACATATACATCCACAAATAATCTTGTATTTTTACCAGCAAATTACGAAGTAGCCGGATACAACTATAGCTATTCTGTTGTAGGTAATACAACAACAACGAAAATCAATCGTTTTCCGGTCCGTACAACCAAAAACTGTACCATCACTGTGGACCGTGAAGCCAAAGAAAACACAATTTCCGTGTTCTTCAAGGCTCCAAGTAACTGGTCAAAGGCTTATATCCATTACTGTATCGGTTCTGGCAAGTGGACAACCGCCCCTGGTATGTTAATGGAGAAAAACAGTGAATTATCCGGATACAATTATAAATTTGTCATCGAATGTAATGACGCAACAAATGCAACCGTATGCTTTACAGACGGAAAAGGAAACTGGACTAACAATAACTCCAAAGACTTTAAGCTTTCTAAACTTGGTGTTTATGCAATCAACGGAACATCCTTAAAAACAATTTCTGTTGCCCCTACTGCAACACCTGTTGTAACAACAGCTCCTACTGCAACACCTACAACAACTCCTGTTGTGACAGAAACTCCAATTGTGACTACTGCCCCTACCGAGACCCCGGTTGTGACAGTTGCTCCTACTGCAACTCCAGTTGTAACGGTTGCTCCTACTGAGACTCCGATTTCAAAGACAATCACTGTTTACTACAATACAGGATGGACTACACCACACATTCACTACTCTACAACAACAAAAGGCTGGACTGCAGTTCCTGGTGTAGCAATGACCGCTACTTCCGAGAAATCCGGCTATACCTACAAATTTGTCATCCCTGTGGAAGCAGCTACTGACAGCGCAACGGTCTGCTTCAACAATGGCGGTTCCAGCTGGGATAACAACCGCGGAAGAGACTACACCTTTACAGGTACTGGTGTATACGGTGTAAGTAACGGTGTGATTTATACCCTAGATTAACTATTCAGAACCCTCTATAATGGAACAATTAGATACGTTATGCTGGCATATAAGTAGCTGGGGGAGGGTTCTGAATAGTTATCATTAGCTAAATATAAGGATACCAGCATAGCAATTCATAGGTATCCATTCAACAAGACAGAAAAAGAGTTCCATAATTTGGAACTCTTTTTTATTTCTCTCTAGCGTACTCTGTGCATTTCATGGTATGATAGAAGTAGTTTCCAACCATTGCGACCAGAAACGGTTACTATTCAGAAAAAGGGGGGCACTTTCATGTATTATTACGAATCTAGAACTTTTATGCAATTGGTTTTTGAATCACTATTTACACCATATGGAACCGGTTATGTATATAAAAATGTAGATTGGGAGGAACAGTTTTATCTGGCACAGGATTCCAAACTGGTTTCCCTTCTATATCCTACGATTTTGCGTCTATCTAAGGAGGAACCCATTCCTTCTTCACTGGTCACCCAATGGGAGACACAGGCCCAGGAATTTATGGAACTTTCTTCTGCACGCCAGGAAGCGTTTCTACATTTTTTAGAATTGACGGAGCAGGAAAATCTCCATTTTATTTTGTTTAAGGGAGCTGTTCTGGCAGAATTGTATCCAGATCCTCTCTACCGAATTTCCAACGATACGGACATTTTTGTAGATGTTGAAGAAGGTAGGAAACTGCAATGCTTATTAGAACGAAATGGCTATGAGAAAGATCTTTTTTGCTCAAAACCGGAGGTTCCTGTATATGTACATAACGAGAATGGACATCGCGTTGAAGTCCATTATTCCCTCTTTGAGGAGCACTCTGGTCCGAAAATACAGCAGCTTGAACGCTATGACCTAACTAGACCAGACCATTGCATAGAGACAACCATTTTAGGCCATACCGTCACTACTCTAGGCCCGGAGGAACATTTGCTCTACCAAATCTTCCATCTAATCAAGCATATTATTGTAGAGGGAACGCATTTTAGAAACCTTCTGGATATTTTTCTTTTTACGAAGGCAAATATCACAAAAATTAATATTGCATCCCTTTGGGAAAAGCTCGATCATCTCGGATACGGAAAGTTCACAGATCTCTTGTTTGACTGCTGTATCGAGACTCTCTATATGGAGCCAACAATTATGACAGACCGTATCCAGACCACCGACAATGAGCGACTTCATCTTTGGGAAGAATTAGCCAAGCATGCCTTTGAGCCTCTTAGGGAAGATCAATTCGGCCCTGTTTGTGAATTATTTGAGCCATATGTAGACGGAAGCGATGCCACTGAGGACCCTGAGGTGTATTTGAAGGAGAATTTGGCTGCCTTTGAGCCTTCTTTCCAAAGAATCCGCGCAAGACTTGCCGCCCTTCATTCCATGAAGCTTACCAGCAGAGAGTTTGTCAGCGAACCTTTGCCACCGGTTCATCCCAGTCTGTTTTTATCAGAAGAAGAACTGACTGCCGGTAAAGAGCAGGCACCTTATTTGTACAGAGCATATGGTCTGACCATTGCCTCAGAAATTGAGATGTATGAATTGTTCGATTATGATTGTCCAGTGGAACAGCGAAAAGACATTGATGTATATGTACACTGGAGTCCGGCTCCCGAAAGCTTGGAACATCCAAAAATCAAAAAACCGCACCCAGACTGTTTCTGGTTCCACAGCTACAACGGTCGCTTTCTCTGCCGTAATGGAAATGAAGTCATTGTGGAGAAGAAAGATGCCAACACGCCGGATTCGGAAATCAAAGCCTTTATTATCAGTCACTGTCTGGTAGATATTTTATATATGCGTGGAAGAATCAGTATTCACAGTTCCACCGTAGGGAACGAAGACGGCGCCATTACCATTATGGGCGACTGTGGTTCTGGTAAATCTACCTACTCCACCCTCCTTCGTCACAATGGCTACAAACTCATTGCGGATGATGTGTCTTCTGTTTTTCTAGAAGAAGGAAAACCATATATTGAGATTTCGGTTCCACAACAAAAATATACCGAGGACACCGCTCAATATGAAGGACATAAGCTGGAAGATTTAGAATGTGTGGAGCGTAGCCGTGGAAAATATCGTCTTCTTCTGGATGACCACCAGATGTGCGACGGACCAAGGCCAATGTGCGGTCTGTTTGAACTGATTCCGGATACCAAAGATAATCGCCTGGAATTCCAGAAATTAGAGGGAATGGAGGCCATGCGTGTAATCACTACCAATCTGTTCTGTCAACATATGGCAGACAGCCTTGGGGGATTGTCGGTAGAAGGATTTGAAAAGATCCTTTCTATTGCACAACAGGTTCCTGTGTACCGCATTTTGCGCCCAACCAACCGGGACGCCAGAAAAGAAATTTTGCAATTTATTCTTGCAACTGCAGGTAACCAGGAAGCCAGCGAAAACCCAAAGATGCACAAATAAAATATCTGTAACAATTTTGTTAGATTCTTTTCTTTTTCTCTATCTTCTGTTATAATGTGAATATGACAGGCATTTCTATCACAAATTGTGCGGAATAAAGACGAACAGAAGAAACCAAGCGATTAAAAATAAATTTTATTGGAGGATATTATTATGAAGAAATGGATCAAACCGGAAGTTGTAGATTTAAAGATTTCATTAACTGCAGGATTTTATGGCGGAGTAAGCAACGCAAAAAAAACAGGTCCTGGAAAAAGACCAGGAAATTTACCTAGTTTCCATACTCCAACACCAAATTTACCTAGCTTCCACACTGCTGCACCTACTCCAACAGGTACACCAATGCCATCTTACAATCCATCTTCTATTCAGGATATTACAGATCTTATTGATTAATGGTATGATGTGGTAGAATTTTTTGAATTGTAACTCAAGAAGAGCGTTGCAAAAAAATATTTTTGCAGCGCTCTTCTTTTTTACATTAATATCCTTATAACTTCCACCACTTTATTTATAATAGGTTACATTCTTTTTACGCCATCTATCGTTTCTTCTCTCTCTTCCATTTCTTGTATTTCCACTTATGAACAACAAGAGCAGGATAATAACAATCAGAATCGCCAGTCCAATATACACTTTTGAATCAATCTTATTCAGCGTATTCACCGCATTTGAAGTGGTACTTTCCTTTACCAATACTACAGTAGAAATCTTTTCCACCTGTACCTGTTCCGAACACTTCTCGATTGCATCAGTTCCAGCTTTCTCTCCGTTGATATACATCTTCCAAATTCCATTGTCTGGAAGATCAACGGTAATCGCTTTCTTGTTTCCATTATGGATCACCATAATCGTATCCGCAACCTCACCGTTTGACTTTCCGGTAATGGTGTAGGCGATGGCATTCCCCTTTACGTTCTCATCAAACACAAGGTTCGCCTTCACATCCTCTGCTGAAGTCATTCGTAAAGCGGCGTGTGCCTTACGGAACGCAATCAATCCCTTATAATAAGAAACCACATCCTCATTCTTTTTCAACGTATTCCACTTGAGACTATTAGTAGAGTCAGGCGAAGAATAACTATTGGCATCAAAGGTTCCATCTTCTGATGCACTTGGCTTTGTACGAAGGAATTCTTCTCCTGCCTGTAAAAATGGAATTCCCTGTGAGGTAAAGGTCATAGCAGCTGCCAATTTGTTCATGGCAATTTTCTCTTCTTCACTGATATCCTTTGCCGACACCTGAATCTTATCCCATAGAGTAAGATTGTCATGACAAGAAGCATAATTCACACACTGGGTAGGATCCTTTGCCCATGCACTGTCTGCCTTGGTCAATGCCTGCGTATCAATTTGCGGATGTGCAATGGCACCTACAATACCTAATTTGATATCTTCATTATAAGCATCCTTACCGGAAATAAATCCAGTATCAAATTCATCAAATACATTTCCCTTTAATCCATCTCTGAAATCATCACTAAAGGCTGCCACACCGCTTACTTTCGAAATATTTGCTTTCACCACACGGTCTGATTCCTCATAAGAGGACTCTCCTCCAGTCCATCCTTCTCCATAGATGAGAATGCTTGGATCGATTTCATCCAATGCCTGACGAACCTGGTTCATAGTTTCGATGTCCAATACGCCCATCAAGTCAAAACGGAATCCGTCAATGTGGTATTCCTTTGCCCAATAAACAACCGAATCTACAATAAACTTTCTCATCATGGAACGCTCTGTTGCGGTCTCATTGCCACAACCGGAACCATTGGAATAGCTATCTCCGGACTTTCTATAATAATAATCCGGTACAAGCTTCTGGAAATTGGAACCATCCACATTATAGGTGTGGTTATATACCACATCCATTACCACACGGATATTATTCTTATGCAAAGTCTGTACCATCTGCTTGTATTCGTTCACTCTCACATTTCCATCTTCCGGATTGGTAGAGTAAGATCCTTCCGGAACATTATAGTTCAAAGGATCATATCCCCAGTTGTATTGATTTTCTTTTGTCTCATCTACAGAAGCATAATCGTATACCGGCATTAAATGCAAATGTGTGATACCCAATTCTTTCATATAGTCAAGACCGGTTGGCATCTCATCCTGATTCACTGTGCCAGTCTCTGTAAGTCCTAAAAACTTTCCTTTGTTCTTAATTCCAGAACTTTTATCTGAAGATAAATCTCTTACCTGCAATTCATATATAACTGCATCCGTCATATTTACAAATGCCGGCTTCTCGTCTTTCTCAAATCCCTCCGGGTTGGTAGATGCCAAATCCACTACCATACCTCTTTTTCCATTCACACCTGTAGTTCTTGCGTATGGGTCAACTGCTTCCGCTGTCTTTCCATCTACAGTGGCACTATAGGTATAATACACATCTTTCCAATCTCCTTCTGCTGTGTATACCCAGGTACCCTGTACATCTTTTACCATAGGCTTACTCTCGATCTTATTGTCTCCGCTTCCCTTCTCGTAGAAGTTGATCAACACCTTAGAGGCAGTAGGTGCCCATACACGAAAAGCTGTATTTTCCTTTGTATAGGTAGCACCCAGATCATCTCCCTCATAAGTAAAAGCCTCTGTAAATTCATCTGTAGAAAAAGCTTCGCTAACCGAAACCTTTTTACTTACGTGATTCTTCATACACAATGTGTAAGACTTACTAAAATCAACATTGTCCTGAAGGATCAGGGAAGCACTACTTTCTTTGCCCGGATTTTCCGACCATACTTTTACCAAGTCATAAGAGTTGCCCTCTTCATCTTTCAACTGGAACTTCTTTACTAAGTCTTCCTTGGAGGTATCCATAATATCTGCAATCGTAAACTGAATTTCCTTTGCGCTGACAAAACCAGCCTTGGAAATAACCGGGTTCTTTACTGCATCCTCTTCACTGTAAAACACCTTACTATTTCCCTGTACCAAATATACATCCAAGCGATTTCCCACTGCTTTTGTAAGGTCAATGGTTCTCTCATTCTCACAATCCTTGCTTCCATTTGGTAAAGAAATCTCAATTCCCGCTTTCTTTGCATTCTTCTCATTTAGGAAACCGATTTGGAACAACGCGCCAAAACGATCCTGGCTCCGTACTTCATAAGTTCCACCATCCTGTTTTCCTAAATGAGCATAAGCAGACAAGCCCTCATACTTCTGATCAAAACCATAAAAATGTACATTTAACTTCAAAGCTGCATAATTCTTATATACATCCTGTCTCGCCTGATTTTGTTCTTCTACATTGTAGCTAGGAGCCCCCTTTGGTGCTTTGGTCGCTACTTTCTCTTTTCCACTGGTCAGCCAAATTTCCGTGACACCGTCTTTCGCCTTTACAAAACGATCGGTCTCCACATCCTTGGCCTCCCACTCGTTCAAACGAACGATAAAACCAACTTTACCGGCTCCGGAAAGGTTACACACTGCAATCTTTCCATAGGAATCGTCAGCGGAAAAATCCACTTGCTTTCCGTCTTTTCCCTCTTCCCATACCCATAAGTTCCATCCATCATAATTGTCATCTTCCCTGCCACCATAATGAATGATCAAAGTGCTGGCGGCTGCACTTACTGTCATGTATGGCAAAAACTGTCCCAAAATCGTAGATACCACCATGACCAATGCAAGAAATCCTGCCGTGAATTTGTGTTTCATGATACTTCTCTCCTCCATTTTCTTTTTACTTTCTGCTATTCACAGTTGCTTATATTTTATCATATAGCTCACGATTCACGCAACACAAAGGTTTGGTCATGTAAGCATAGCCAACCACAGTTGGTTACAGTTCACAGATATGTGAACGAGATTGTTACTAAAGCGCAAGGAAAAATTTTTGCCATGAAGATGGTTATTTTTGCTTTATAGATGGTTATTTTTGTAAAATCCGTTGTGTTCAAAAATAGAATATAGTAATATTTTACTACAAAAGCAGAGAAATTGTTCATTTCAGGGGCAAAAGTGAACAAAAAAGAAAGTGTATTTGCTCAACTATCACTTTGTTTATGACAAACGGAAGCAAAAAATAAGTAGTGACAGCATACAAAATCACTATATTCAGACTGGTGATTGTTCACGAGCAAGTCAATTTTCAATGAATTAATAATAAAAGGGGGATGATAGTTATGAACAAAGGATTCAATCAGATGCTGTTAAAAGACAGCGAAAAAGTAGGGAACATGGTTTTATTTGTCTATACCTGTGTGATCGCAGTTGCAGGATGGGGTGCCGTTATGCTGCTCCTGCATGGAGGATTACAAGAATGTATTTTTCTGTTGAGTGGCGTATTCGCAATCATAACCAGGATTTTTGAAAAACAATTGGGAACTGCCGCAAAGTATGTGTATGTCAGTATTCCACCGATCATAGGCGCTATTACCTGTGCGGTTTGTAGTAGCAATAGTAGCGACAGCTATGTTTGTATTACACATTACTATATGGCAACCGCGGTATTAACAGTACTGTATTTGGATTTAAAATTGATCAAAGTAAATACAATTGTTACAGTGGTGGTAAATACAGTAATGATGATAATATTTCCAGCCGGTTTCTTAAAACTGCATAAAGTGATTGGATGGTTGTTTATCCTGCTTTTCTTTCTGACCGCATTTTTGGGATGTATGCTAATCAGTTATCGTACCACAAGCTTGCTGGAAGAGGTAGAAGAGAAAGGAAAACAAGCCGAGGGTGTATTACACAATGTACAAAGTGCATTTGAAAGTTTGGAAGAGTCTTCGGAAAAGATTTTTGATTCCTTACAGGAATTTGAAGCAAATACAGAGGAAATTACCGCATCTGCGGAGGAAATCTCAGGCGGTACAGATATGCAGATAAAAGAAGTAGAAAGTAGCCTTTCCATATTTGGAGAATTGAATGAAAAGATTGCAAATTCGGAAGAACGTATTGCTCAAACGGTTGACATTATGAAGGAATTAAGAATTAAAAATGACGAAGGAATTGTAGCAATTGAGATATTGGGTGATAAATTTGCAGAAAACATTGAAACTACCCAGGCTGCAGCAAGCGGAGTGGCAGATTTGTCCCAAAAATCAAGTTCTATTGGAGGTATTGTAGAAAGTATTCGAAGTATCGCACAACAGACAAATTTACTGGCGTTAAATGCTGCAATTGAGGCAGCAAGGGCAGGAGATGCCGGAAGAGGATTTGCGGTAGTGGCAGATGAAATTAATTCTCTGTCAGCAGAATCTTCCGAGGCAACTGGAAAAATCGATGATATTTTGCAGGATATTATCGAAAAGGTAAACGATACGGATAAAATAATTGGACATAACAGTAAAGTAGTAACGGAATCCAATGAGAAATTGGAGGATACTGTGAAAGTTTTCCAGACAATTCTTACCTCTTCCGATGAAGTGATCAAAGTTACAGATCTACTTCGAAAAGAACTGGAAGACATCGTCGACATCAAAGAAAAGCTGTTACACGCAATGGAACAGGTGAACGATATGTCGAAAAAATCTGCAAATGATTCAAATGAAATTACAATAGCGATAGAAGGGCAAGCGACAGAAGTCGAAAATATTTTGGCAAACATGGAAATTGTGAAAAAAGGCATGAATTGTCTGGCAGATGTATTAAATGGCAACAAGGAAAATTAATTGATAAGGGCAAAGGTATCATGGAGCTCCCCAGTTTACCTTTGCCCTGCCCCTTTTTAGTCACGGCCATTCTTTTTTCCATTCAGAAAATGCTACACATAAATCACAACTTCCACCCGAAATTCTTTCTCATCATAATCAAGCTGAAGGCTTCCCTGCCTTCTCTCCACCAGCTCGCGCACATTGCGAAGTCCAATCCCGTGACCTTTTTCTTTCTTTGTGCTGACAAACTGTTCTCCTCGCTTTTTTAAGACGCCATCGTAACTGTTTTTCACCTGCATTGCCAACATCTTTTTCTCTCCCAGAAGACGAACCGACACATATCCATCCTTTGTCTTAGCTGCAGCCTCTATGGCATTTCCCAATAAATTTCCAAGAAGAACACTGCTATCATACATAGGAATGGAAATCTCCTTGGAAATACTTACCTTGCAATCCATCTTGACTCCAAGCTGTTCTGCTTTGTCCCAATAATAATTGAATATCGTATCCACCTCTTCATTTCCCGATACAATGTGCTGCTTTGGATTTTCCAAGGATACCTGCATATCCTGCAAAAATTGCAGAATTTTTTCATGCTGCCCTTTTTCTTCCATGCCATACAACACTTGCAAATGGTGCCGCATATCATGTCGCAAGCTACGCACTTTCTCCTGGGAAATCCGCATCAATTCCAACTGGTTTTGATACATGCGAACCTGCTCTTCCATGTGTTCTTTCTTTATTCGTTCTTCGTATTCCTGTGCCATCCGATGATAAATGAAAAATATCAGCAAATTAATACAAATTCCTCCACAGCCTTCCACTACCAATAGCACACGATGATTCAGATTTGTAACTACTAAAACCCCCAGCATAACCGCACTGACAGCGGGTACACCAAGCAGGATAATATGCGAGTGATTTAAGTCTCCCTTTCCCCGATCTCCCATAATCTTTTCCACTATAAGTTGACAGATAAACAAAAACAATGCGGTAAAAATCCCCAAATATTGCGGAAGCATATCCCCCCCCATATAGTCATAAAACAAATAGGACGCCACTGCGTCACACATCAAATTGACCGTCCAAACCAAGGTTGAGATCAATGCCTTTTTCTTCCAGGTTCCCTCGTAGATTACAACCGTCAATAATACTAACCCGGACCAGCTTGTTATCATGTTGCACAGTGGATTTTGAAACCCGAAAAATACGGCTAACGCAAATACCAGATACCCGATAAAACCAGCCATCTCTTTTCTTTTTTCTTCTCTTGGAAAAAAGAAAAGACGTAAAATCCGCCATATAACTAATATCTGAAAGATATTACTAAAGGTTGCCAAGATATAATCTTCTATACTCATGCTTACATTTCCTCCAACCTTCTTGATACAAATGCTCGAACCTGCTCTTTATAAGAACGGCTGATTGCCAGTTCCTCCCCATTGCTAAGGATTACCTTATCCAGTCGATAACTCTGAATAAAACGGGAATTGACCAGATAAGATTTGTGTATCCGAATAAAATAACCAGGAATCTGCTCCTCAACCGGCCCAAGTTTACCATAAAATTCCCAGGATTTTTCTTTTCCATAGGCGACAATCTTGTGTGCCATGCTCCGAAAATACATAACATCTCCAAGATACAAAACCTTTGTTTCCAAGCCATCTTTATAATAATAAACCTGCTCATTTTTCCCATACTTTTTCATAAACCGGCTGCATATCTCCTGCAATTTCTCCTTGCAAATGGGCTTAATAAGAAATCCCAACGGTTCTGTTTCGAACAACTCCATGGCATATCCCGGTTCATGAGACACATACACGATCTGCATGTCATAATCCTCTAACTCCTGTCGTATAAACCTACCAAGCTCCATCCCCCGTTGCTTTTCCAACTCAATATCTAAAAACAATAATTCTACTGTCTGTTTCTGTTCCAATGCGGATTTTGCTTCCTCCAGGGATCCCCACTGGAAAAACCTTCCTTTCACATCCAGTCGTTCCAAAACCTCTAGAACTTGTTTCTGAAACTCTTGTCGAAACATACCATCGTCATCACATATTGCTATCTTATACATACTATTTTCCCCCTTAATATTACTAGTAACTAGTTACGAAGCGCCCCTTTCCTTATATGATACCTAACCATTGTTTTTTTGTAAAGTAAATTGTATCTTTCCCTTAGGATGCAGATGCAGACGATTCCACTCATATGTTTATTGAACCAAGTCCTCTTTTTTGTTATAATTCCCATGTTACAAACATGCACGAAAAAACGACAGAAAGAGAGAACTTAACATGCGAGATTTTTTAATGAAACTATGGTACGGTTCCGATTGGGAACCCCCAAAAGAAGAAAAACCAGCGGAAGAACCTGCCCCGGAGACACCTGCAGAAGAACCGGCTCCAGAAGCTCCCGCTGAGGAGGCTCCTGCCCAGGAACCGGCTCCGGAAGTTCCTGCTGAAGAGGCTCCTGCCGAGGAACCGGCTCCGGAGGCTCCCGCTGAAGAAGCTCCTGCCCAGGAACCGGCCCCGGAAGCTCCCGCTGAAGAGGCTCCCACCCAGGAACCGGCCCCAGAAGCTCCCACTGAAGAACCGGCTCCTAAAAAGCCACCCCTTCTTCTTCGTTTTCTAAAATGGCTCACAAATAACAAGCTATTTCGGGATTTGGTTCTGTTTTTATTTCTATGCCTTATGGGCTTATTCCTATTTTTATTCTATGGGGAAATTAAAAGAACAGAAGGTCTGGTAAGCTTTGAGACCCTATGCGAACAGTATAACGCCAGAAAGGTATGCCACGTCTTTTCTAACGGCACCATGGAACAATTATCTCCATATATCTATGTTCCTTACAGCCCTATAGATCCAGACAAAAAAGTGGAAAAGAAAATACGAAAAAACATTATAACAAAGTTACAGACAGAATTTGATGAATTATTTCCAGATGAGAAACTGATACTGTCTCATATTTCCTGTGAATATAAAAAACAAGAGAATGGGGAAGTAAAGATTGTCAGTACCTGTGAGTTTTCAATTTCTGAAACGCCCGCAGTAATTCTTACAATGGAGCAGCAAAAGCATGGAAAATACACGTTTCAGTTATCCTCCTGCCTGTCCAATCATTCCAGATATGAAAAGATAAATGCACTTTTTCATTATTTATACACTGCCTATGGAAGCGAAGAAGACTTGATTTTAACCGACAGTTTGAAGAAAGGTACCCACAAAGACCTTAAGGTGGCAACTGCTCTCTTTTATCAAAATGCAGACGAAGTGGAGCGAGCCAAATATTCACAAAATATTTTACAGAATTTTGAGCAACTGTCTTCAATGGGCATAACCCTATCAAATGCCTGTTTGGATGACTATACCTATCAAGTGGACACCAAGCAAAAAACTACAGTTTTACTTCTACAACTGACAGATACACAGACAAATATTTCATTTGTGTATGCTCAACCATTAGAAGTCAGTCTCTATGGCTATAAAGTCAAAGAAGCCGGCACGGTATATGGCAGTTCCATCCGTCCGGAAATTATTGAAGCGCTACATCATCTATTTGAAAACAGACAGTAACTATTCAGAACCCTATATAATGGAACAATTAGATACATTATGCTAGCATAAAAGTAGCTGATTGTTCCATATAAAATCTTGCTACGAGTTGGAAACTGTAATTATCTTCTCAAGAGTGGCCATTGCTTTTCCGCTATCAATAATCTCTGCTGCAAGTTTTACTCCATCAGCCATACTTTCAGCTTTTCCTCCAATATAAAGAGCTGCACCTGCATTCATAAGCACCGCATCCCTCTTTGGTCCCTTCTCACCTGACAAAATCGCACGAGTAATGGCAGCATTCTCCTGTGGCGTACCGCCTACTAAATCCTCCTTTGTACAACGTGTCAAGCCAAAGTCTTCTGGTGTGATTACATTTGTCTTATACCATCCATCCTTGATTTCACAAATTGTAGTTGGCGCACTCATAGAAATCTCATCCAGCTTATCCTGTCCGTATACGACCATACCTCGCTTTACTCCAAGACCTACCAATACTCCTGCCAATGGCTCAACAAGATATTCATCATAAACTCCCAATAACTGCATGGTCGGTTTTGCAGGATTGGTAAGTGGTCCAAGAATATTAAATACTGTACGGAACCCCAATTCTTTTCGTATTCCGCCCACATACTTCATAGATGTGTGATATCTCTGTGCAAAGAAAAAGCACATTCCGGCTTCCTCAAGAAGCTTTACACAAAGTTCCGGATCCTGTTCAATATTTACTCCAAGTGCCTCTAGACAATCTGCAGTTCCACACTTAGAGGATGCTGCACGGTTTCCATGCTTTGCAACCTTCATTCCACCTGCTGCTGCAACCACTGCAGAAGTGGTAGAAATATTGAAGCTCTGTGCGTTATCTCCACCAGTTCCAACAATCTCAAAAATGTCCATCCCTGTGTCAACTTTTGTGGCATGCTCTCTCATAGCCGCCGCGCAACCTGCAATTTCATCTGTAGTCTCAGCCTTGGCACTTTTCGTAGAAAGGGCAGACAAAAATGCTGCATTCTGGGTAGGTGTGGTTTCTCCGTTCATAATCTCATTCATAACTGTGTAGGCTTCCTCATATGTAAGATCCTCTTTGTTTACAATCTTAACAATTGCTTCTTTAATCATATTTCATATCTCCTTTATCTTTTCTGCTATCCAACTATCTGCATTATAGCACATCTGAAAGAAATACGCTTTATGTTTTTTATACTTTTCCCAGTGCACCATGATGCTTATATTTGATTTACGCGAGTAACGAGCCAAAGTCCATGATTCGACGCGAAGCTAGTACATCGGACAATTAATTGCTCATAGGTTTGCGTAGAATATTTTTTTGAGAGTGCTGCTTCACAAACGTAGGCGTAGCGAGCTACGCTGAGGCTTGGGGAGTAGTGCTATCAGAAAATAGGCAAGCAAAACTGTGAGATAATGTTTCCTATAAAGAAAGAGAGGCTGTAAAAACTTACAGCCTCTCTGCTAAATTCCGGTATAAACCAAAATATGAATTTCCGACAATCAGTGGATTACTTTAATGTAATCTTAGCGCCTTCTGCCTCAAGCTTAGCCTTGATATCCTCAGCTTCAGCCTTTTCAGCACCTTCCTTAAGAACCTTAGGAGCTCCGTCAACTACTTCCTTAGCTTCCTTTAATCCTAATCCAGTTACTTCACGAACAACCTTGATAACCTTAACCTTGTTTGGTCCTACTTCTGTTAATTCAACGTCGAATTCGCTCTTCTCTTCTCCAGCGCCAGCTCCATCACCAGCTGCTGCTACTACAACACCTGCTGCTGCAGATACACCAAATTCTTCTTCACAAGCTTTTACTAAATCGTTTAATTCTAAAACAGTCATGCTCTTAATAGCATCGATAAATTCCTGAGTTGTCATAATTAATTACCTCCATTATATTATATTTCAATTTATTATTTTCTTCTTCTGAATACAGTTCTCATCCTCTGCCATTCAGTTCGCTGTTCCCAAGATAACATCTTGAAGATTATTCAGCTGTCTCACCCTGTTCAGCAACCTGCTTGATAACACGAGCAAAGTTTGTGATAGGTGACTGCATACTTCCAAGTAACTTGGAAATAAGTTCCTCTCTTGAAGGAATATTTGCAAGTGCCTTAACACCAGCAACATCGTACAATGTACCTTCTACTACTGCTGCCTTGAACTCTAATGCTTCTGCTTCCTTAGCGAACTTGTTCAATTCTCTAGCTGGAGCAGTTGCATCTTCGATACCGAATGCGATAGCTGTAGGTCCTTCTAACTGATCGTCCAACTGTGCGAAATCAGTTCCTTCGAATGCACGCTTTAACAATGTGTTCTTGTATACCTTGTATACAACGCCTGCTTCTCTCAACTGCTTACGAAGTCTTGTATCCTGCTCAACAGTCAAACCACAGTAATCTACGATAACTGCTGATTTAGCCTGATCAACATAACCTTTAATCTCGTCAACAATTGGTTGTTTTAATTCTACTTTTGCCATTTTGGTTTACCTCCTTATAGATTTCACCGCCGAGTGCCAAATCTCTCTGGCAATATAACGACATCCGATCAACACTAGCTCGTGCAAGCACTATACTACCCGCCCATCTTATGCCATAAAAAAACTCTCTGTCAAAGACAGAGAGTGACATATATTCATTCATATACATTCCTCGGTAGGCGTTTTTCTTCTTATGCCACAAGGGCACCTACTGTCTTCGGCAGTATTCTGTTACACAGAACTTCTACAGAATACCATAGTTTTTTCTTGCTGTCAACAACTTTTTTCATTTTGAAGCTTTTCCATAACCTTCTTGATCGATTCTTTGTCTAAAGGTTTCGTTAAGAATTCAGATGCACCATTCTTAATTGCTTCCATCATCTTGTCCTTCTGTCCTGCAGCAGTTATCATAACAACTCTCGCATTTTCATCCTCATGACGGATGAGTTTTAGACATTCAATTCCATCCATCTTTGGCATTGTAATATCCATAGTTACCAAATCTGGTTTCAATTCCTTAAACTTTAGGTAGCCTTCTTCTCCATTCTGAGCCTCACAGACTACTTCCATTCCACATTCCTCTAAAATTTCTCTTAAAATTCTTCTAGATGTCCTTGAATCATCTACTATCATCACTTTTGTCATCATAATTAATCCTCCTCAATCTGTCAAAATAATCCCCCAACAAACGTCAATTATCTTAATATACAAGAATCGCCATCTGTCTTCCATTGATGTATACCGGAACCCTGCAAATCTTGTCTGCTTTTACCGTCTTTCCATCTGTAACCAGTTCAGGTGGCATTAATTCTAATACCATCCCCTTCTGACTTAGCGCAGAGGCATGAAGTCCATTGACACAATTTAGAAGTTCTCCTGCAGCATCTAAAGCATCTTCGTCTAATTCTTTAAAGTCATACTGTCCAAAGATACTGGAAACTTTTAGAAGTCCACCATCCATTTCTATAAATGACGCATTATTTCCTCCTTCTCCCTCTACTGCCTGTATGGCGCCCTTTTCCATTTCCACAGATGTAACAAGCTCCGCCTTTTCTATATAAATATGACGATCCACAAATCGAATCATAGTTCTAATAGCTACACCGATCCACTCTTCAAATTCTAAGGTCTCCGGCGTTAAATACAGTGGAATGATTTTGTCTGGATCATCACTCTTTAGCATTTCCATATCTGGCTTACTAAAGCTGTTCTTTTTGCGGAATCCTTCCCATAAAGTATCAATTTCTTCCATCTTGATAATCCCTGCATCCACAAGCACCTGTGCAAATGCCATGTATGTATTTCCCTGTGCTTTCAAAAGATTTCCTATCTGTTCATCTGTAAGATATCCTTTTTCTACTGCAATGTCGCCAAATCTCTTGTCCATGGTTGCTTGCAAGCGGTTTACCTCATCTGCCTGCTCCATCGTCATCATTCCCTCAGCAACCGCAATCAGACCAAGTTTTACTCGAACCTTGTCCATCTTCTCAATAATCTCATCCAATTGTTCTTTCGAAATTTTTTCCTCTTCTACTAAATAATCCCCTAAAATATATTCGACCATACGGCTATCCCCTTTCTGCAGTTTTCCATCTATCATTATATACAATTTTCGCACAAAAATCCACAAATTTTTATTCAAATAGAACAATTTGTCACAATAGCCACAATTTCGGTAACAGTTCAGCCGACAATGTCATTTCGTAAAACACTCACGAAATATATTCTCTTTCAATAAAAGATGTTTTGATTTTCTTGCCAGAACGCAGTTGGGATATCCTCTTATTCGCTAAACTGTTACCATATTTTTTACTCTTCGCTCCCTACAGGGATCAAAAGCTTCTCTCCTTTTTGCAATTCCTTTCCCTTTTTCTCATTTAAACTCATAATTGCATTTTCAGTTGTCAAAAAATGCTTTGCTAAATCCCACAAGGTATCTTCCTGCTGTACCACATACCCCACCATGTCCGGCATCTTTTCAAGCATCTCTTTTTCGTATTCTTTTTCCTCGATCTGGGCCACAAGTTCACATTCCCTGTTTGCAAATATAATCAGATTCATATGCAGTACCGTTCGTAACTCCAATGTCTCTGTCCCCACTTGATTTACACTGATTTTTTCCAGCCTTGGAGAAATCTCATAACTCATTTGCTTCGCCTGCAATCCATAGTACGGAAAAGACTGCTCAAATGGCAGATTTACAAGCATTGTACCAATTTTTCCTTCCTTTTCCTCTCTATATAAAATACGAACTTCAATATTGCCTTCAATTTTTCCTTCTTTTTCCTGAAAACGTATTTCGTCCAAAAATACTTTCCCTTTGCAAAAACAAATCTGAGACAGATTTTTTCCTTCCGGCTCTACGGGTATCTGCTCTGCAATTCGCTTTTCAAACGCATTTTCATACACTACACATCGATATTCCATATTTTTTTTCTGCAAATCCAATTTTTTTTCCAAAGAATAGGCATCCACCAGGCATCTATGTTTCTTTTGTTCATATAAATGAATGGAACACCCCAGCACTAACTCTGCCTCCAATTCTCGGTCTTCTCCATCCTCATCCGGTTTCAACTGCAGATCACAGGAAATGGTATCTGTATGCATTTGTAGTTTTCGATCTTCTCGGCATTCCTCACAGGCAATGGTTCCACTAAATTCCTGTGCGCCTTCATATATATATATACGATCTTCTTCTAACGGACGATAAACAACAAATATCTGCAAATCTCCCCTTACAAATATCTGCCCGTTTTGGGGAATTTTCTCCACATTTTGAGGTTCCATGTCATAATACAGGATTTGACTGACATTTGGTCTGGAAGCAGGCAGACGAAAAGCAACCCGAACTCTTAGAGTATCTTTTTTCCCCATTTTATATTCTGCCACCTGCAATTCCTTATATAAAGCCGGCAAATTCTCTTTTTCATCCATTCCGGCAGTAATCTCTTCCTCATACTCCACCCAAGTCGTACATGTTAAGTTCACCAATGCTTTTACGCTGATTTTTCTTGAATTGATCATACTGATATTAATATCTTCCAATTCCCATTCTACCTGCTCCTTTTGTTCCTCGCTGGTATCCTTCATATGTAGCATCTCATCAAAATCTATCTTCCCCTGAATGCTTTCATACATTCCACCTTTTTCCTGACTCTCGTACAATAGGTTAAAATGTAATTTCCCTTTTATCAGCAATTTTCCATTGAGCAGATTGGTCTCAGTCACTTCAATTCTTCCATCCTCTGACAAAATTTTTCCAAGATCCGATTTTGAATCCGGAACATTAAAGTCATCATCCAATGTGACCTGTACCCTCTTCTTTTCACACATCTTTCGCATACGTAATTTTTCTGTGTTTAATTCCATAATTCCCTCCATATATTTCGATACGAATCTCACGATTTCATACAGGTATACACCCTCTTTCATATTATATGAAGGAACCATTGTATTAAGAACAGAAACGTTACTAATAAAAAGAAGAGATTGCATTCCCCTAATGCAATCTCTTCTAACTATGTATTCACTTGGACCCGTTCCATCCAATACTAAAATCAACCACACAAAGAAAGTTCAATCTCTCTTGTGAGAATATCACAATAACTGAACGATAACTTCTGTTCACAGATACTCTCATACTTCTCTGTCTCGATTACAAACACGCTAGGATAAATCTCTGAAATAATCCCTCTTGCAATCTCAGTTTTCTCCTCTCCGTTCACTGCACGTACCTTAACTTCGCTCCCTGTATGTGCTTTCACACTTCTTCTAATTCTTCGAATGTTTCTCTCTTCCATAATTAACCCCTCCATTGTCTTCTGTCTTCACGCATCCTTGCGTCCCCATTCGTATATATATAACCCACAACATTATTATACTCTTTTCGAGTTTTTTTGCAAGTATTTTTTGTTGTTTTTAGACAATTTTTTTTCTTTTTTTGTTTCTTTTCTATCGTAACCGTCAAACATCACATGATGCGCAATTTCAATGTTTGATTTTTCGTTTTTGTGTACCTGTTTTTTTGTGTATTTTTTTGTAACTGTTCAAAGGAGGCATCTGTGTTTCCATACAACCTATACAAAACATTTTTTTGCCACTACCATACATCTACACTACTGACAAAGAACAAAGTGGACAAGTCTACTCCAACTCCCTATATCCCTCACTCAGGAGGGACTTGCTCTATAGGACAAACTTTCCTATAGAGCAAAAAAAGAAGCGAATGGAACATCCTCGCTTCTCTTTTCTACTCTATATTCTATTGGTCCTGAGGACATTTGGAAATTCTTCCTATCCGTCCCGGCAGTTTTCTCATTGCAGGACTGATTATGCCGCCGCAAATATAAATTTATGCAATACATGTGCAATCCCATCTTCATCATTGGAAAATGTAACATAATCTGCTGCCTTTTGAATTTCCGGATCTGCATTGCTCATTGCAACACCAAGCCCTGCATATTGAATCATGGACAAATCATTAAATCCGTCTCCACATGCAATCAAGTCCTGTCTTGTCATGTTCAGACCTTTCAACAGGCTGTCCAAAGACGCTGCCTTATCTATATTCTGCGGAACTAATTCCAGGAAAAAGTCCTGGGAACGATATACATTGATCTGACTTCCCATAGCTGCTTTTACCTGCTCTTCCACATAAGCAACTTTTTCAGGCTCACCTGTCATTAAACATTTATTAACCGGTTCCTTTACAGCTTTTGCAATATCCGGAACCTGTACCATATCCATTTTTGTAATAAACTGTTCCACCTTTGCATATTTATCTTCTGCATTCTCTGTGTAAATCCTATTTCCTTCATAGGTCAAAATATTAATGCTATATTCCTGTGCCAACTCATGTAACCGGGCAGTCTGCTCCCTTTCTAAAGTCTGGTTAAACAAGACCTCCCCCGTTTCACAATTGACGATCCTGCTGCCATTGAATGCCAAAATATATCCACCATATTTATGCAGTTCCAACTCCTCTGCCAAAGGCACGATCCCCTGAGTCGGTCTTCCCGATGCCAATACGATTCTTCCTCCATGTTCCTGATATTCAAACAAAGCATCCTTTGTCTGTGGAGTGATTATCTTATCTGAATTTGTTAGTGTTCCATCCAAATCTAATGCGATCATACGGTATCTCATACATCTAATCCTTTCTCTTTTGAAAATACAAAAAAATACGGCAAACATGCTTATTATAGCCTCTTTTCTTGTATTTGTAAAGAACTGGGGAACTATAGTTTGACAAAATACGTACCTATTCAGAGGTAGGTATTTTGATACCAAATGAATTTGTTTTATCCGTACCAATTGGTTATATCTTTATTTCTTCCATTCCTCTATGACGCATGTATGCTTCTTCTTGTCATTCCCCTCTGCATCATAATTCACCCCAACTAAAAGAATCTTATCACTGTAACCGGACAAGGCTCCCTGGTACCTCTTTTCCTTGATTTGCTTAATGGCCGTATCGGCAGACTGGTTATATTTTAGTTCCACCACCATAGCCGGTCTCCAGCCTGCATTGGCTCTTGGTTTGAAAATAAAATCTGCATATCCTTTGCCCGCAGGATGTTCTCGAATAATGTCATAATATGCCGGTGCGGTGAAATATGCCATGGTAAGCACACAGCTTAGGGAATTCTCATCATTGTAGGTTAAAACAGATGTGTAGGTCTCATGTGCCAGCTCAATGATCTCTGATACCTTCTCTGCATTTCCATCAATGGTTGCCATAAGGAGTTCATCACATCTTGAAATTGACTTTGAGACTTCGCTCCACTCCCCGGTTTTCAATGCCATCTGAAACGCCTTGGCAACTTCGTAGTTTGGTATATAGGCACTCATCCTGTCTGCATCATATCCAAGATAGCCCAAATGTATCAATGCGGTTAATGCATCATCTTTGGAGTGAATTTCAGACAAATCATTTTGGAATGCTTCTGGGTCCACCATAACCATTCCACCGGCAAGCATTTTCAGAATGTCGTCTTTTAATCCTTCGTAATTTAGCGTGATAAATGTGTTAATGGAGGCAAAGGAGGAAGTATTCTTCCAATACGAATCGAAATCCTTTTTCGACATTGCCATAGCTACCGAATTCGGATTATACATGTGAATACCATCAATCAGATACCCATTATACCATGCCTTTGCGGTATCAAAATCCATATCATGTTCTTTACAAAGGTCTCTTACTTCATCCTCCGTAAATCCATAAAACTCGGTGATTGGCTTTGATTTTAACATAGTATATTCATCAAAATTATTCAATGCTGATTCGTCCTCAATCTTCTTAATCGGTAAAATGCCTGTAATATATGCCAATGCCAAAAAGGATTTCGATTCTTCCGACTTAAACAAGGAGTGAAGAAATTGTAAATATTTGTGCACTAATTCTTTATCCTCACTGTTTCTGATGACACAATCCCATTCATCAATGATAATGACGAAGGGAATATTTGAAATCCGATAAACACTCATAAGTACGGAATGAATCATTTTTGAGTAATCGATTTGATCTTTATATACTTCTCGTATATCATCAAAAATATATTCCACAATCTTCTCCACAATATTATCTTTATAATAATCCCAAAATGAGGATACATCGATATGAATCACATTATACTTGTTCATATACTTCTTAAAATCACTACTTTTCGCAATCTTAGTATCCTCAAAAAGATTGGTAGAATCGCATCCTCTGCTGTAATAAGCATCGATCATCCCCGCAGCATGGGATTTCCCAAAACGTCTGGCATGGCTTAATGCAATACATTTTTCTTCTGTTGATATTCTTTTATTCAAATATTCAATTAAACCTGTTTTATCAACAAAAATCTGACTATTTCTTGCTTGTGTAAAACTTCCATTACTTGGATTAAAATATACGCCCATACTTTGTATCACCTCATCATTTATTATCCTTTTCTATAAAAGAATCCGCTATACTTCTAGTATAGCGGATTCTTAGTCAAATTACAAAATTTAATTCTAGTATCTTAATTTCCTTTTACCTTCACTTTGGAAATCTGTTTCTGCCATCATTTGTTCCCATTCTATATCAGACACAGAAGAATCATTCCATTTACAATAATTTTCTTTTTTCATTTTTACTCCAAACTTAACATAGCCTCTGTTCATTTCTTCTACATCTTTGTTCTAAAATATACGATCAATATATACATAATGAAAGTAATCACTCCAACCAATATTTTCCATATCATCCAATTAAATATACCTCCGTACCCTAGTATACCTGCAAGTATAAATAACATACAAACAATATTCGCTACTATCAAAACGATTGCTAATTTTTTCATAATTCCTCCACCACATAAGCTTATTTTTTGTTACTGTTCACAGGTAGGTATTTTCGGTACCGAAAATACCGTATGAAAGTCTACCGTGTGCAGATTTGGGCAATTTTTCATGCGCAGCATTGCCCAAATCCGTTACAGTTCACATGCGTGAACTGTAACTATTTTTTCTTTTCATATTGACCATTATCATTTTCTAAATTTGTAGCATAACTCTTCATTTCCTTATCCCATTCGAATATTTTCCCTCAATTTTGACCTTTTCTCCAAAAATCTTATCATACACAAAATTATAACTGAAATGACCAGACTATCAATAAAATGGTTTTCTGGATGGTATAGCACAAAGTTGATATTTTCAATTGTAATATCAATCATAAGAAGGATAATCATAAACAAACACCCTATGAAACAACTAATTCCCACTCCCCATTTTAAATACAGTAAAAACAAAACTTCCTGTAAAACAATGAAAAACAAAATTCGACTGCCACACAAAAGCAGCATATTTTCCAAACTACTTCTCATTTCTTCAGCAGCCAAAGGAAAGTCCACATATATTCTTGTCATTACACTTACTATGAAACCACACGGAAAAAATATTGCGGTCTCAAACATGTTCCTTTGCATCTGAAACAATGTTCTTCTTCTTGATCCCGCACGCACTGCTACCATTTGTCTGTAAGAAGCTGGTATATCCGCATTCTGCATTACAATGCAAAATACAGAGGGTATAAAAAAATACAAAAGAATTTTCACACACTCCATAGAAAATTTATCAATATAGCAGAATCTTTTCAAATCATCCCGAAAAAAAATCACGTTAATAATTTCTTCAAATCCGTATGAAAATTCGCAATTTTCCTGCTTGTATAATTCCAACCAGTTCACAGCTAATTTGTATGACACCATCCCAAGAACGACAGCAATACACAGTATTACTATCTGTTTTTTATACCTTTTTCTGCGCATACCTCTATCCTTTCAAATTTTTCATCTCATACATGGTGCAAGCAGATTTATCTGAACCACATCATAATAAGAACAAACGAACAACTCTGCATTATTGTCTAACACTAAACTTTCGTCTCTTTTCTCATCACTTTGTATGTATTTTTCTATAATATTTGCCATCTTCTCTTCACTATAGGTAATCTCCAACTCCGAAAAGATATCTTTCAATAATCGAAGTGCTTCTTCCTTATTCGCACCATTCTCACTTCTCAATGCTTTCTGATCAAAAATAATCTGAATATTTTTTGTGGCAGTTCCCGCATCATTATCAAAAATGTCCACTCGAAATAATTTATTTCTTTTCTTCACTGCTTTGGCACATGACACATCGTCTCCCTCTGCTCTCGTTTCTTCTGTATCTTTGTAGTTATCTAATATCATTTTAGCTAATTGATTCCGATTTGAAGAAAAACATGTGTTTTCATCAACATCCTTCATATTGTCAGGAATATCTGCCATGATACGCATCTGCACTTCCCCACCACTCTTTATCATCGCAATATATGCTTTTTCATATACTACTTCATATAGTTCTTCCTGTGAAGCATCTATCCTCAAAAAGCAATCCGTAATAAATGTTTGATCATATGTAAGCCCAAGCTGTTCATATATAGCAATCAACATCCTTCTTACTGTTTCTTTCTCCCAGTTTTCTTTTCCAAATGTAATATATACACAATTCGTATTTCCATCTTCCTTCTCTGTATCAAATATTTCAACTACCATTTGATCATCTGTATTTTCCAGTCTAATTCCTACTCCATCCACTCCTTCCAGTTCCTCTTTGTTCATGATAATCCCATTTGTTTTTATTGCCTTTTCTAATCCATGATATGTAGTAGGAAATACACTTTTTATTTTTTCTCTTTCCTCCTCGTCATCAACTTTCTCACCATTCTTTGTTAACAATTCAGGATTTCCGCCAATTCCCACGCTACTACATCCACTGCAAAAAATCAGCATTCCCATAACAATAGATAACACTAATGTCCTTATGATTTTCTCTATATGAAACATACCTATTCCTCTCCCACTATTTTTCCATTTTCCATCTGATAAACCTTATCACACAATATTTCAATATCCTCTGCCATATGACTCGCAATCAATATTGTAACCCCTGACTTTTTTTGCTCCAACAAGTATTCCCTAATCTGCTTAATTGCAATTGAATCCAATCCATTAAACGGTTCATCTAAAATTAAAACAGATGGGTGTTCCATAAATGCCTGCGCAAGACGGAGCTTCTGTTTCATTCCTAATGAATATTTTCTATATTTTTTCTTTTTCTCTCTATCAAGAAGAACAATCTCCAAAGTCTGAAGAATATCCTTTTTTTCTATTTTTTTATTGATATCCGCCAGAAGAAGTAAATTATCCAGTCCACTGAGATTTCCTATAAAAGCAGTCTCTCCTATGGAGATTCCCGCATCCTTTATAAAATCAATATCTTTTCCTATAACCTGATGATCCACCTCGATTTTCCCTTCACTAATCTTCCACAATCCGCATATAGCGCGAAATAACATTGTCTTACCAGACCCATTTCTTCCCACAATTCCATAAACCTTTCCACGCTCTATTTCAAGATTAATATGATCCAGCAATTTATTCTTTCTATTATCATACAAAGAAACATCCCTACAACTAATACAAATATCCTTTTTTTCATCCATAACTTTTATTCCTCTTCTCCTGTACTGATTGCCCAACTTTTTCTCTGATTCAAACACAACATAATAGCACAAAAACCTACCACAATTAAAAATAACAAAGGAACACATAACTGCAGAATATTATAAGGCGTATTAAATGCTAACACACATTCTTCCGACTGTAATAGAAAAATCCCTCCAAGTTCTCGCGAAATAAAATTTTCCACGATATAAACAACTAACGGAACACATAATACATAGGCCACATTTTTCGCCCATAATGCTGTACTACACGCTAAAAATGTGAATGTAAATCCTATCAAAAAATATACGGTAACCGAAATAACATTAAAAACACAGAATGGATGAAGGGGATAGAAGTTCTGAGGGAACAGGTCATCAACGCCTCCAATGTCCACTAAACTTGCCTTCAGAAACGGAGAAAGTACCAAGTTGAACAAACACAACGCCGCAGACACACTTAAGCCTCCACATACTGCATATTTTACACATGTCGTAACAATATCCCGTTTTGAGTATTTTAGCCTTATGACAGCATGTGGATAATACCCTTTCAATTCTTTCAAAAAACCTATTGCAACAATAGAAGGAAAGATAGGAAACAGATTTACAACATACAAGAAAGCATTCAGCCATGTATATTCCCAAGTCAGAACATTTTCTAATACTGTATCTAAATACTGTTCCCTTGTTATGTATTCATTCTCTTTAATCACCTTATAACTATCATGAAAAATTATCTTAAAGACTTCTCCATTTATAGTCCATGATAAGCAAAGGGATATAAATAAAGCTATAAATGCGAGATACATGTATGGATTTTTCAGCCGAAATCTATCGATTTTATTCATCCTATTCTTTCCTCCTAGAGTTTTCTTTCTTGCTAATTACTTATTTATCTGGGGACCATTTTCCATTTACATAGGAAACTGTATCATTTCCCCTATAAGTTCTTGAAATATACAAAGAATATATATTATTCGCTCTTCCGCAATTCGTAAAACACTCTCTTGTACCTTCTTTCAAATTTACTGCTCCATATACGACGTCATTTTTTTCATTTTTGCAGTAATCCAACGTCCATTTAGGTCTTCTTTTAAATTAACTACTCCATCATGGTTACTTCTATTTTTTTGAGCCGAACTTGCATACTTCTCGCCTTGTCCATATTCAACTCTAATATTGTTAATGCCCTCTGTATCCGCCATTGACAAACTTCCAGTAGTCATTGCCATAGCACATAGTGTAACAGCAGCTATTTTAAGACCTTTCTTCTTGCGTTTTCTATCCAATTTTTTAAATATATTATATTCTCCTCTTCTCTTTTTATTTTCTCTCATGATGTCTAGCAAACCACCATGCTATTCTGCAGTAATTTCTGACTTTACTCTTTCCATTCATACATATTGATTACATAATTTATATTTTTGTAAGTCAACAATTACGCTTCCTTCTGTGTATATATACAAGAATCATTTGTTCGAACATTTCCATCCTAACATACAAAATGTCACAAAAAAATACCATCTATTCCAATGGTATTTTTTCTGTTTGAATGGTATTTTTATCCGTTTGCTATATTAAACTTCCATTCTAGATATGTAGTTTTCCATTCCTTATATTTTCTCCGGCTCAAATTAAGTTTTTCTCCGTTTTTCATAATGATTTCGTCATTTGTAAAAGACTGAACCCACTGAAAATTAAGCAGGCAGGAACGATGTGGCATAAAAAAACCATCTTCTTTCAATCGTTTTTCCAGCTTTGAAATCTGCTCCACACACACATACACATCTGTATCTGTATGAAGCTTTAGTGCTCTTAGTTCTACTTCAAAATATATGATTTTCTTTAATGGGATTTCGATTTCCCCCACATTTTTTATCGATAAGGAAACCCTCTTTTCGCTCTGCAATCGCAATTGTGCAGATGCAAAAGCTTCCTTCAATTCTTCCCGCATCTGTAACTTATCAATATACCGAAATGCATCCACCTGATATCCTTTACGACTCATTTCAGTATGCGTAGTCAAAATCAGAAGAATTCCACGGTTACTCCATTTTCGATATTCCTTTATGGTGTCAAAGCCATCCATTTTCGGCATCTCAATATCCATAAGTATGAGATCAAATTCCTCCCTTACCTCTAAAAACGTTTTTCCGCTAAGATAAGTAAATATCTCTACATCCTGTTTCCAATACTCCATACTCTGCTTTTTTGCTAATTCAATCCAATGTTGTTCGTCATCTATAATTGCTATTTTCACTTTTTATTTCCCCTATCTTCACATTCTGACATCTGTGATATTATCACAATCTGCCCATCCAGAACATAGTTTTTGCCTCAATGGTCTTTTTCCTGTCTCAATGGAATTCATTGCTTTACTTTTAGAAACAGCGTAACAACAAACTCATCCTCTCTCTGCTGTATATGCATATGTCCCTGATTTTGCTCCACACATGCCTTTACATTTGCAAGACCATATCCATGCAATTCCTTATTCTGTTTCCTAGTCTGTATACTTCCAGCTTTTTCTACCAGCTTCCCATCATATGTATTCTTTATACACAACATAATAAATCCATCTTCATGTCGCAAGGTGATAGAAATTCTTTTTTTCGTGCAGACTTCTGTTGCTTCTATGGCATTGCTTAACAGATTTGAAAAGATCACACACAAATCAAAAGAGGAAATTTCACATTCTTGTGGCATATATCCTTTTACAAGCAGTTCAATATTCTTTTCCTTACATTCTGATGCATATTTATTCAATATAGCATCTACAATTCCATGATTTACAGAAATCATCGTTGCCATTGCATGAAATCGCAACTCCATTTCTCCTACATATTGCTTTGCTTCTTCCTGTTTTCCCTGCTCCAGCAAGTGCTGTAGAATATAGATATGATTTCTCATGTCATGCCGAAATTTTTTTGTAGCAGTTTCCCTTTGTTCCAAATATTTGTAATGGGATTCCTGCAACTTCAAATACTTCTGATTCAGAAAATCCTTTTCTTTGTATACCTCTCTTGTAGCTGCAAGGATCAATAAAAGAGCAAGCTCGAGAAAAACCCCCAGCACCATAAACACAAAAACAACTCGAAGTCCCATATTTCCTTGTGCTAAATTCCGCTCTATCCCCCCTAACAAAATACCATTTCCCGTATCCAAACAAATGAATACAATATAATACCCTATCGGTATGCGATTAATGTACCCTTGCATTTTATCATGCATAGCATATATGATAACTACTAAGAACAAAACTGTTGTAGCGGAAACAATTAATTCCATTGGCAATTGCAAGTCACACTCCAACATTTCCAATAATACTGCATACATCTGTTTTATCATAACATCTATTACACCAATTGCATATATTTCCGTGATAGTAACACAAATTAATTTCCATGTAATTTCCTCAAATACAACCAAAGTCTCTACTACTAAAAAAAGGACATAGACAATAAGCGGATTAATTTGTTCAGATAAGTAGAGAAAAAAAAATGCGATTCCAAATAATCCACTAATCGCGACTATCATTCTTTTCCAACTCCACTTTTTTTGTTTCCATGCAAAAATATATTTATCAACCAGAAAAAACTTTATAAGTTCTACAAAATATACTATTAAGTAATAAAAAACGCTTATAACTTGATTCATCCTATCACCCACTCATATGTATTAACATCAGTGTATTAAATTTTATTGTCTAAATCAACCATTCGAACACAAAAAGTACCATTGAAACAAATAGTATTCATTTTACTCTTTCTATGGGCTAAGATATCCCTGTTCGAACAATTCCTTTTGGTATATATACGGAAAGGTCCAAAATGCAGACTTATATTATGAACTTTTTAGACTGGCTAAGTAGATTCTTTTATTAATTTTTTATTTCATGCAAAAAGCGCAGAAACGCGGCTTTCCCTTTCGTTTCTGCACTTTTTCTTTCAACCAAATAAGAACGAAACCTCTCTTTCTATAAAAACACCACTTCTTTTTCCACGTATTCCATTTTTATAATTGCATATGGATAACTATTCCCTTTGGTCTTTTCCTCTTTTTCCGGTCCTGTCAGCTTAGTAGAGATGTATATACTATTCTCCGTTTCATACAATTCTTCCACAGAAATACTATATCCACCACCAACCTGTTTGCCATACCCCACTACAATGTATAATTCTCCTGCATCTGCATAGGTAAGCTGAAATGGCTCTTCTTTTTTTCCTTCTATGATCTCAACCAGTTCCTTTGGTGCTTCATCCTTCATCACAGTAAAATCACAATCTTTCAACTTTTTTTCTTCTATTTGTTGTGTATCACAGGACGCCAGTAACACCATGCAAATACATACACTACAGATCGCAACAATTCTTCCAATTCTTCCAATTCTTTTCATACATCTTCACCTCATAACCAATATATGAAGAATCTACTTCTTTTATGAAGATACTCTCCCGTAATTATTTTCCCAGTTTTTTACTGTATTACAATATTCTAACACACAGAAATATTTTTTTAATATTTTTTTAATATTTTGTTGACATTCTTTTCCATATGTGATATTATTTAGACATGAGTTAGTAAAAAGTCAAACATTCATCCCCCTCTCGAATGTTTGATAGACATATATCCCGTATATATATACTCTCCCCCTTTAGACCAGCGTTAGCTGGTCTTTTTTTGCACTGTTTTCAGCCTAAGCAAAGACCGTAAAGTCAAAGCGAAGGCTAGAAAACTGGCATGCAAGGCTTTCCCAAGAAAACGAGTCAACGACGATGTTTGATTGGTTGAAAGCTACTGCGCACTGTTTTCAGCCTAAGCAAAGACTGCAAAGTCAAAGCGAAAGCTAAAAAACAAACCAGCGCCAGTTGTATCAACCGGCGCTGGTTTGTTTTTACAATACCTGATACATTTTTCTATCTTCCTGGAAATGGATTTGTTCTTCTATTAAGTGTAAGAATTGCAATTCACTTTCATATTTTAATATCTTACCATTCTTTGTACTCACAAAATGCCCCTGTATCCCTGCATTTCTGCGACTGTTCACATATACTAAAAATGTATCGCACTCTCCATATTTCTTTTCTATTTCTTCTGATGATCTTTGAATTTTAACTTCCAAATCCTTTCTTTTTTCTTTCTTTTCCAGAAAAGAACGATGCTGAAACATAGTCTTAGGAAAATTTCGATAATCCAGTAAATTTTCCAACTGGACTAACACAGTAGCCAGATCAGAAAATACAACCGTCTCCTTCAGATAGGGAGAATACATACTACCATAAATGCGATACCCATCCTTCCCATCGATACACAAACGAATCGCTTTGCATTCATATGTTTTCCTATCCATCAACTTCATTCCTTTCATTTCTTTCTATTATTTGTTTTTTCTTCTCTCCAACATACCTGCAACTGCCATGAAAACCCCAATTGGAAGCAAGAATAGTAAGCCTTTTGCAGCTGGCTGTTCCTGCAGGAACTTTCCAATTGCACCTGTCTGTGGCAATTCAGATGGTACTTTGTCTTCTACAATTGTCTCATTATCTTTGCCCTCTTTATCCGAAGATCCTTTCTTTCCTGTTGGTGCCTTTGTAACAGTTGGAGCATTTGGATTTCCCGGCTCTGTAATTTCTTGTACCGGCGACGATGGAACCTGATTATTTGGTACCACTGGTGCTGTTGTTGCAACTGCGCCAGCTGAACTTACATTAGGATTAGCCGGTGCATCCGGAACAGTCGGATTTTGAATAACGACTGGTGTTGCAGTTACTTTCGATATTTCTTCTCCTTCCTGATCTACCGTTCCAGGTGTATGTGAACTACTTGGTGTTCCAGTTACTTCTGGTTTCTTTGTTACTCCTGCACCTGGCACATCTGAAGGTTCTAATGTTACCGCTGCCTGTGGTGTTTTTTCAGGAACCTTTGTCACACTTGCTGTTGCTGTTACTTTTGGTGTGCTCGTTACCTTTGGTGTGCTTGTTACCTTTGGTGTGCTCGTTACCTTTGGTGTGTTCGTTACCTTTGGTGTACTTGTTACCTTTGGTGTACTTGTTACTTCCGGGGTGCTTGTCACTTCCGGGGTGCTTGTTATTCCCGGTGTTGGAGTAACCTCTCTCATGTAGTTTTTATACACTACATCAATTACCTCTTCCTCTTTCACGTCGGATCCAATGGTGCCTGTCACTTTATACACAAAGCCTCCCACTTCGCTTACTTCCATTTTTTCGTCTTCCACTGTAACATCTGGTGTTTCATACATGCGATCCACAGAAATGATTTCCTGAATGGTATAGTTCGTTCCTACCGGAATATCGGTAAACTCATAAGTTTCCCCATCCTTTAATTTCACATCTGTTGTCTCAGTTCCAATAGTAACAACAAAATGAAACTCATCGTCACAAGCTTTGTTACTTTCAACCAGCTTCTTCAATGAAAGATTTGCCAATGTTTGATAATAATTGCTGTATTCTACATGACTTCCGTTAGGATTATCTTCGTTACGAACCAACTCACCGGTAGTTGTTCCTGTACTTTCTTCCTGATTTACACCTTCTGTTCCAGTTGTAAACCAGCTAGTCCGATATCGTTTTCCTTGATTTACTTCTTCAAATTTATACTTGCCGCCCATAGGAATGACGTCTTTTTTAATAACCGCTGTCTGGTCAGCTGCAATTGTGATAATTCCATCTGTAGCCCTCTTTGTTTCTACATATTTATTATTCTTATCATATACAAGATATACCCCATTATAGATCTGATCCAATTCTTCCTCTCCATAGTGCAATTTGAAATCAAACGTATCTTCAAATCCCTCCGGCGCATCATAAACATTCTTTTTCAATGTGATATCTTCCTGATTTGCAATAGTTGGAATGTTAAATGTAATCTTACAATTTGAGTCATATTCTCCACGCTCTAAGTAATACATGGTCAAAGTATGCTCAGAAAAGGCTGTTTCGTCAATATCATAACTCTCATAAATATTCGTTACATTATATGACTTTCCACCAACTTTTTCCTGTCCATATGTAACATCTCCTGTTCGGAAGTTAATACTACCGCTTACGGTATCATGAACACCGCCTAAATCCAAAACTAATTTTCCATCTACATATACCCACACATCATCGTCACCCTGAAACTCAAAAAGCATATCTTTCTTCACTTCAGGATCACTCTCCGTAGCAACCAATCCGTCTTTTGGCATATAGAAATCCAAATCCATCTTCATACCAAACATATCATGTCTGACATCCAATGCATTGTGCTCTTCTCCTTCTGCTGCATTAAACGGATAAAATCCATATAGATTTTTTGTAGAAGCTTTACTTGTCTCAAAATGAGGTCCCTGTTTTGTAAAATCAATATCGATCATACCTTTGTTTCCTGACACATCTTTTGTCAAATTGTATGCTGCAAATCTCTTACTGTCATAGACATAAGTTCCATCTTCATTGTAAAATTTAAAGTTGGTATCATAATAGGCTTTTACTAATCCTAAATCTTCCAGGGTAGTGTCTCCCTCCTGTGGAAACATTTTCACACCATAAATCCCATTTGCATTATTAAACTTTAAATTCCCATTCTCATCTAATTCCTGTGCAACAATCCCTTCATACTGGCCTTTTCTTACGCCAGCCCAGCTATTGTGCAGTCCGTATGCATCTTTTTTTCTGTCCCCTCCGAACAAAAATAAATCCTTTACTGTCAGCTTGCTATCTGGCTGACCTACATACATCTCCTTCACATATTCATTCAAAGCGATCTTCATATCGGAAGATACTTTTTTTCCTTTGTATTCCTTGATGTTGTAATCATAAAAATCAACATCTACATTAAGTGCAGATGCATCCACCCCTTGTTTTTTATGTTCCGAAGCAGTCTCATAACTTGCTAAAACCAGGTTGGATGGCATAAGTTGTAACATCACTGCCCCAGCCATACCTGCCGCAACTATTTTTCCAAAAATCCTATTTTTCATAATAATCCCCTTTCTATCCTAATCAATTTCTCCTCCTAATGTTTTATTGTGCATGCTCTGCGTTTATGACTTCTTCCATCATATGCAGCAACTCCATGGCACTTCTGAAGTACTTTGTTTCATTGGTATCTACCAAAGTCACACTCCCCTGCCAACTATCATTCTGCTGGTCGATTACTTTTACAATGAATGTATTTTGTTTTTTTTTCTCCATTCATTCCCTCTCCTTATTCACAATTTGCCATTTTTGCTATTATACTACACATTACATGTTTATCGCTATAGTTTTTTGTGGATTTTTTTATTTTTTTATTGTAAAATGATAGTATCTATTGAGTGTAATGTCGCACCCCAGTTCGATATTCATCTAAAATCCGTTCTTTACTACATGTTTTTATCATACATTAGTAAAGTTACACGGTGGTTACATATTTCAATAATAGGGGGGTTTTTATGATACAAGACGTGGAAAAACCAAATGTAATACAAATTTCTCTTCTAGGAAATTTCAAAATACAGAACGGTACTGCACAGATTGAAGAAACAGTCAACCGTTCAAAGAAAATGTGGAATCTCCTTGGTTTTATCATTACTTACCGAAAAAAACACATTTCACAAAACGAATACATTGATATGCTCTGGCCAGATGAGATTAGTTCCAATCCAGTCAATGCACTAAAGACTTTGCTTTCTCGTGTGCGTAACCTGTTGGAGCCAGTAGCTATTCACAACGAGAATTTTATTCTATCCTCTCAAGGCTCTTATCAATGGAACAATCGTTTGCCATGTATGGTAGATATAGAGGAATTTGAAACTTACTGCAACCGTGCTGCGAACACCTCCTACCCGGAGGAAGAACGAATCAAATTTTACAAACGTGCTTTGGATTTATATAAGGGTGATTTTTTGACCAAACACTCTACAGAACTGTGGGTCGTTCCTGTTGCAACCTATTACCACAATTTATATTTGGACACTGTCAAAGATTTTCTAGAATTGCTGGATAAACAAAATGATTACGAACCCATGGAATACTATTGTTCACAAGCTTTGCAAATCGAGCGTTTTGATGAAGCGTTGCATTGTTTCTTCATTAAAATCCTCCTAAATCAAGGAAACACCTTTGCGGCTATGAACCACTATGAACAGACCACGGATTTACTATATCAGAACTTAGGTGTAAAACCCTCCAAAGATTTACGAGCTTTGTACTTAAGTATTATCCGTACTCAGAAGACTTTAGAGACCGATTTAAATATTATACAACACGATTTGAAAGAAGCCGACTTTAAGTCCGGACCATTCTATTGTGAATACTGCATTTTTCAGGAAACTTACCGGCTAATAGCAAGACAGGCAGCAAGAGAAGGCCGTTCTGTTTATTTGTGTCTATTGACCATTTCCGATTCGAATGGAGAAATCCCTTCCTTAAATAAACTGGATGCAGCCATGAAGCGCTTATTGGATGCCATCAATGCAAGTCTTCGTCGGGGAGATGTTGTAGCAAAATATAGTGGTGCCCAATATGTAATTTTACTTCCAGATATTACTTACGAAGACGGAAGCATGGTTATGGAGCGCATCATCAAGCAATATTATCACGCGAACCGACGAAGTGTATTACGAATGAAATATAAGTTAGAACAAATTTTAATTGACAATCACGACAAATAACAGACGAAATAATTATAACATAGATAGGAGGCGTACTATGAAACGAAATGTATTCCTTGTACTTGGTTTCTTTTTGGCGTTAGGACTGTCTGCATTTTTGTATTTTGCTCCCGACTTGTGGCAGGAACCAGCTTCTCCAACACCGGTTGCCTCAACTACCACTCCTGCTCCAAAGCCTTCCAGCCTATTTACTCCTAGCCCTACTTTGGACTTATACTCAAGAGAAAAAAATTTGCCTTATGACAAACTTTTCATCACAAAAGAGCGTCAGAAATACAAATCAGGAAATCTAACCTTGCACATTCCAAAATTATCCCTTTGTGAGCCAGTTCAAAATGGAACAGACAAGGAGGCTTTGGCACTTGGACCAGGATTATATGATTATGCCCAACTACCAGGTGAGGGAGATCGCAATGTAAGCATTGCCGCCCATCGAAACAAAAGCAGAAACGGTGTTATTAGTGAATGGTTCTTCTACTATATCGATACTCTATGTGAAGGGGATTATATTTATTTATCCGACAAGAAACATATATACCGCTATCTGTACGACCAAACTACGATTGTAGAAGAAACCGATTGGAGTCCTATATATAGCCAGGGGGTTAGCTGTATTACTTTAACTTCCTGTGAGCCAATTGGGGTAGCCGATCACCGTATCATCGTTCGGGCTACATTGGATGCCATTGACGCAAACTCCAAAGATTACGTATATTATGCTGATTGGACAAAAACAGAACCAACTATGCAGCCGAAAAAAAGCAATCCATAAAAGGCAGATTACATGTCTCCCTCATAACAAAAAGTTTATTGGGGGCACAGGTAATCTGCCTCTTTTTCTATCTATTCTTCTTTATTCTTATAATTTATGGTTCCAATGACTCTCACAATATTTTGTTCCGCTTGTAAACTTGTTCTGGATATTAGTTCCCAGTCAATCAGTATTCCCATAAGCACAAACAGAAAATTTAGCATGGAATCCTTTGTGATAATGCCAAAAATCCCTTTACATTTTAGTAACTCCCCCCACACAGCCATGCAATAATAAGGGCTAGCTGGTAAATCCTGCAGTTGCAAGTTATATTGAATCCTCACAGCAAATCCAAGCACATATACACTCAGAAATGAGAAAAAGACCGTCTCCCAAAATACAATTTGATTCATCTTTCCGTTCAACTTTTTGCATCCCAGATATACACTAGGAGGAATAAATAAAAACAACACACAGTATGTCTTTCCAACTAGAAACATGGATAGTAAACATGGTATACACCCCAACAGACATCCCAACAAACATCCCAACAAGCCATTGAGATACCTTCCCCGTTGCATTTCTTCTCTGGCACTTTCCAACTTTTTCTGAAGGCACTCTTTATGCACAGGCTGGTTTCCCTCATTGATCACCGCGTAACAATCAATATGCTTCTCTCCACATATTACACAGGTGTCAGGTGGACTCACCTGATTTTTTTCTAATATTCGTATGATTCCATTGAGCATCTCCTGAAAGCGATAATACTCTCTTCTGCCAACTTCTGTTTTCCAAACCAGATGATCATTCTCATAGTATGTCCTGGACCGATACAATCTGGCAAACTCTAAAATCTCCTCACGTATGACAGCCCATGGCTTTTCTTCAAGATAAACAGAAAGTTCCACTTTCTTCCCCGATTGTTTCTTAATTAAAATTGGAAATTCTTTTTTACTTCCATATGCCAAACGATTTTCCACCTTGAAATTATTTTCCTCCATAAATGTCTTAAAGTCCATTTTATCCATACTATGTATCCCCCTTCCATTTTTAACAAATCCCCGCGGAGCATTTTTGCACTGTTTTCAGCCTAAGCAAAGACCGCAAGGTCAACGCGAAGGCTAGAAAACTGGCATGCAAGGCTTTCCCAAGAAAACGAGTCAGCGACGACGTTTGATTGGTTGAAAGCTACTGCGCACTGTTTTCAGCCTAAGCAAAGACCGCAAGGTCAAAGCGAAGGCTAGAAAACTGGCAT
>JBGVLO010000051.1:0-1569 GCA_045124315.1 Lachnospiraceae bacterium | reverse complement strand
TATGCTTGAGCGTGCATCCAGACATGATATGTTATCCTTTTTGCATACCTTTTTCTCTATGAAATCTTATTTACCTGAATTCCATATTGAAAAGTTGCTGTTGGATTCTGCTCATGATTCCTATCCTCTTTATGATTACTGCAAAGCAAATGATATCACTCCATTTATTGACCTGAATCCTAGTCACTCAGGACACTATACATACAAAAATGATTTTACAATTGGTGATGATGGTGTTCCTGTATGTCAGATGGGCTTACGTATGCACCATGATGGTGTCGAAAAATCCAGACACCGCGAAAAATACCGCTGTCCTCTTGCTAATCGAAAAAATGGATGTAAATGTCCTAATCCCTGTTCTGACTCCAAATATGGAAGAACAGTCCATCTTCAGCAAAAGGATAATCCAAGATTATTTAACATACCGCCAAGGGATAGTACACAGTGGAAATCAGAGTACAACAAACGAACCTCCGTTGAAAGATCAAACAAACGAGAAAAAATAGATTATAAACTAGAAGACGGCAGACACCGCTCTTCTAAAATGTGGTACTGCCGCCTCTATGCCATCATGATGCTGCAACATCTTGATGCATGGAAAATGCCAACTCGTGTCAACACCATTTTTACGTTTTCACGAATCGCAAATACAGAATAATTATACCACTTTTTTTTAAAAATCGCATCTTTTCCAAGGGACAAGTGCGCCCTTTTTTAATCTTTATTCCAAAATCTCACAATATTTCGTTGTCAAAATTCATATCATAACCTACTCATCAATAATCCGAGAGGCTATATTGTAAACATATGCCTTACTGCGACCACAATACGGACATTCAATTATTCCAGTAGTCTCAAGAGTATTTAAATCAAAAACATAATCCATTCGTATCCCCCGTGTCTTTACTGTGCTTGTCTTCTGAAAAAATCCAATGTTCTAATCCATGCAATATGAAATACCATCTGCATTGCATAAGCGCCTTGTATTCCATTTTGTTTCATACAATTCTGATAAAGCAAATGAAGATTCTGCTTACGATCATCTGTCATGGTCAAACTCAAATTTGTTCTCAGTTTTGAATCATAACGCATGTCCAAAAGATTTTTCATGAATTCACGATACTCCGTTACTAATACAATCTGAGCAACCTCTGCTACTTCAAGCAGATACCTTTTCTTCATCTCCTCCGCTTTTTCTGCAAATTTCTTTTCAAATTCAATCTTTATATCCTCTCGATTCAGCTCATTTGCAATTGCATTTTTGATGTTAAATGCCGGATATAGCACATCAAAGCCAAAACCATTCCAACAAAGCTCCTCAATCGCTTTCTGCAAAGTATTCCATCTCATATCTCTGTATGCCAACGGAATCATACTTGGAATACTGTTGAGAAATTGCTGATATACATTTCCTGCCACGTTATATCTTTGGATAATATCCATAAAGTCTACATCGTCAAACAGATAATTATCCTCCGTTTTCTGCATTCTTGCATCGATTATCTGCTCCAAAACCGCTGAGCAAGTGTATTCCTTTGCGTAAGTATACTCATAATAAAGACTATTGGT
>JBGVLO010000050.1:0-2367 GCA_045124315.1 Lachnospiraceae bacterium | reverse complement strand
AAATATTAATGACAGTACACAGATTATAAATGAAGAGGTTCGTGCCATTGCAGAACGTTCAAGCGAATTAAAGGAGTATTCTGTAGATATGAAGAGACAGGCTGATGCGGTAGAACATTCTGCCAGAGCAAATCTTGCTTCTACAGAGCAGAAGGTAAATGAAATTTTGCATGTACTAAATCAGGCAATCGAAGAGAGTAAGAGTGTAGAACAGGTAAACACTCTTACATCAGGAATTTTGGAAATTGCAGACCAGACAAATCTGTTGGCTTTAAATGCGTCTATTGAGGCAGCTAGAGCAGGAGAGGCTGGAAAAGGATTTGCAGTAGTTGCAGAAGAAATCAGGCAACTTGCAGAGTCCAGTACAGAAAATGCAAATCGTATTCAGGCAATTAACACCAGTGTGGTTGCAGCAGTACATAATCTTGTAGATAATGCCAACAATTTGGTTACCTATATGAATGAAAGTATTTTGCCAGAGTTTGAAGAATTTGTACAAACTGGTGTGAAGTATGAGGAAAATGCGGATTATGTTGAGAATGCAATGAATGAATTTGCACAGAATACTCTGAATTTGCGTGAGTCTATTGAGACAATGTCCTCTGCATTAAATACAATTACATCTGCATTGAATGACGGTGTAGAAGGTGTAAGTGGCGTGGCAAATAATACACAGGAATTAGTTGGTGATATGGAAAATATCGTAAAACGTATGGACGAGAATCAGCAGATTTCTGAGAGCCTTAGCAAAGAAACAGCAATTTTTGTTCGCTTGTAAGAAAAAGAACAGCTGCTGTGTTTTGATAAAGTCTTCGAAGAAGGGGAAACTCTTTTTCGGAGGCTTTCTTTGTTCAAAAGGAGGTAGGCGTTCTATGAGAACAAACATAAAAAAAGTCACTGTTTGATGTGATAAGACAGCTGATGAGGTATCACGGTCTTACGAAAGTTAATGGTATGCCTTTAGAGGTGGCAATCCATAATTATGCTAATACAGATAGAATTGCAAAAGTTTCTCTAAAATGTAGAGGAGTGCTAACAGTTCAGTCGGGGACTGCCCTGTTACTAAGGATTTACGTAAATGCGAAAAAAAATATAGGAAAAAATCACAAATTATGATATAATGAAAATAGTTAAAATGATCTGGGAAGAAATGATGTGATACTTTCCCGAAAATAGGAGGAAGAGACATATGAGCGACATTTTGTATATGGTGTTACCTTGTTACAATGAGGAGGAGGTTCTTCCGGAGACTGCTAGACAGTTGAAGGAGAAATACCAGGCATTGATTGCAGAGGATAAGATTAGTAGCAAGAGCCGAATTGTATTTGTGAATGATGGATCCAAAGATCGTACATGGAGTATTATTCAGGAACTTCATCAGCAAGATAGTATGTTTTCGGGCGTGAACTTAAGTAGAAACAGGGGGCATCAGAATGCGTTATTGGCAGGCCTTATGACTGTCAAAGAATGTGCCGACATGGTCGTTTCCATGGATGCAGATTTGCAGGATGACATTGGGGTAATTGATGACATGGTAGAGGAATACTATAAAGGACATGATGTAGTATATGGTGCAAGAAGTGCAAGAGATAAGGATACTTGGTTTAAGAGAACTACTGCAGAGAGCTTTTATAAATTAACAAATGCCCTTGGTGGTGAAGTAGTTTTTAATCATGCAGATTGTCGATTGATGAGCAAGCGTGCATTGGAAGGACTGGCACAGTATAAAGAAGTGAATCTATTCCTTCGCGGAATTGTTCCTATGGTTGGATATCCTTCTACTATTGTTACATATGAGAGAAATGAACGTTTTGCCGGAGAGAGTAAATATCCGTTAAAGAAGATGCTTTCCTTTGCTATGGAGGGAATCACTTCTCTTAGTACAAAGCCTATTCGTTTTGTTACTACAGGTGGTGTGTTATTCTTTTTTGTAGCGATTATTATGATGATTTACACCATAATAGAATATTGTATGGGAGCTACAGTACCTGGTTGGTCTAGTATTCTGATTTCCGTTTGGTTTGTAGGCGGTGTGCAGATGATTGCTCTTGGTGTGATTGGAGAATATGTAGGAAAGATTTATATGGAAACAAAAGAAAGACCTCGTTTTATTGTGGAGAAGTTCATCAATGATGTTGATTATGAGGCGAAGTAGTTTCCAAAAGACAAAAGAAATATAGGCGATTATATAGAGGACGCGAAGGTTGATGCTGGTTGTGTCTTCTATTTTTGCTATATAGGAAACTTCGTCTCCTATATAGCGTACGCAGTAGCTTTCAACCAATCAAACTTCGTCTTTGACTCGTTTTCTTGGGAAAGCCTTGCGTGCCAGTTTTCTGGCCTGCGCTTTGATCTTACGGTCTTTGC
>JBGVLO010000049.1:0-20925 GCA_045124315.1 Lachnospiraceae bacterium | reverse complement strand
AAATAGGTGAGAAATCCATCAGGATTATCAATAGATAGGAGGAAATTAAAATGAAGAAAATTATCAGTACAGACAAGGCACCGGCAGCAATCGGACCTTACTCACAGGCAATCGAGGTAGGAAATATGGTATTTACATCAGGTGTTATACCTGTAGTACCGTCAACAGGTGAGATTCCTGAAGGTATAGAGGCACAGGCTAAGCAGGCAATCGGAAATCTTATTGCACTTCTTTCCGAAGCAGGTGTGGCAGCAGACAATGTTATAAAAACAACAGTGTTTATCAAGAATATGGATGATTTTGCAAAGGTAAACGAAGTATATGCAAAATATTTTACTTCTCAGTTCCCAGCACGTTCTTGTGTAGAAGTGGCAAGACTTCCAAAAGATGTGTTGATTGAGATTGAAGCAATCGGAATAAAAGGATAAGGAGAAGAAAAGAACATGGAACAGAAAGAGAAACGACAGATCATGCAAAGTGCAAATCGCACACTGGCTGTTACTTTGTTTGTTTATCTTGCTTACTCGTATGTATTGTTGTTCTTAAGCAATATGTTGGGTGAGTGGCTTTCCTTTTTGGATAGTACAGCGTTTCAATTGGTTTCTTCGCAATTGCTATTGCTTGTGCCGACAATCTTCTTTTTTGTTAAAAATAAGCTGTCACCAGTTCAGTTTTTGAGAGTTCGTGCAATAAAACCGCTAACAGTTTTTTTAGTTGTTATTTTTACTTATGCGGCATATCCTTTGTTGATATTTTGTAATTATGTCTCCCTTTTGTTTTCTGAGAGTGTGATTGATCATACAGTGGAATCTCTTCTGAATAGTCTGCCTCTTGGTGTCTGCTTGATCATAATCGCATTTGTACCGTGTTTGGTGGAGGAATGTATTTTCAGAGGAGTATTGTTTCAGTCATACCGAAAAGGTGGGATGACAAAAGCAATTTTAATTACAGCAGTTTTGTTTGGATTGTTTCATATGAATCTGAATCAGATGTCATATGCCATTGTAATGGGTATGGTATTTGTATGTCTCAATGAAGCAACGGGATCTATACTAAGCTCGGTGTTGATGCATTTCCTGATCAATGGGACATCAGTAGTAATGAGTGCTGTTATGTACAAAATGAATGGAAAAATGCCGGATACAGAAGTGGCTTTTGATTGGAAAGTACTGATTTTTTACGGAGTGGCCGCAGGAATTAGTTTACTGATCATGTATGCACTTTTGCATGCCATTTCTGCTATAGAAGGAGGAAAGGCATTTCCAAACTGTTTTATCAGTGATAAAGCAGAGGAGAAAACAAAGGTTGGATCTTTCGCTTTATACGCAGTGCTTGTGATCTGTGTGATCATGATGATTTTGATGGAAATAGGACTCCATATGCAATCGTAAAGAGAAAAAAAGATAGAAAAAAGTAGAAAGTAGTTTATCCTGTGATGGGATAGGCTACTTTTTGTATTGTTGGAAGATTGTATTTATATAAAAAAATCATTGCTGTACAGAGGGGGCAATTCGAAAAATGCCAGATATACGAGATAGCTAAAAGTTTATTTATGGCTGGACATTTTCCCTGTGTGCGCTTTCACACTAGGCTCAAAAAGACTTCGCCAAGTGTTCAATGTGTCTCATTATGCCGTTATTGGCTATACCTGAGTATGTGCAACTTGTACCTTATCCGCGAGCGCAACTGTACAAGTTGCACATGCTCAGGTGCACCCTCTGAACAGTGACAAAATATCCTAAATTTTTGGCACTTTGGAAGGAATTTCAAAGATATGCATGAGAATGGGGAATGAAATTTTGATTTTATGTGAGAGATTCCTTGTTATTTGTACAGTGAAAAAACAAAAAAATATATTCATTGTATAAAATGTAGAAAAATGTAATATATTTCAAAAATGATTGTGCAGTATTTTGCTTGTATTTTGTGGAGTGTGTGAGTTTTCTTGACAAAATGTGTCGATTTATGTATAATGTGTATTGAAAACTTGTTAACAAAATGTAATAATTATGTAAAATATTGAAATGGAGTGATTACAAAATGAGAAAGTCTTCCATAGTTAAGATTGCACTTTGTGGAAGTGTGATGTTAGCTATAGTAGCGACAGCGAACATACCAAAGGTATCGTCGGCAACAATAAACTCGGAAAAAGGACTAGCAGGTATTTCTATTACTTTAGATAAATATTGTGCAGAGGAAGCACAGGGTGCAGGTGTTGAAACACAGGTTGTAACAGAGGATGAAGAAACAACAGGAGAAACAACAGCAGAAACTTCAATGGAAGAGATTACAGAGCAAACTGTTCCAGCGGAGAGTGTTTCTACAGATTCTGTTTCAGGAACAGCAATTGAGGAAACGAATGAATTTGAGAATATTGGCATTTCAAAAGCAAATGAATTTGTAAATATTCGAAAAAAGGCATCCACAGATAGCAAAGTAATTGGTAAGCTTTATAGTGGAGCTGCGGCAACTGTACTTTCTAATGATGGCGAGTGGGTGAAGATTCAGTCAGGAAGCTGTACCGGATATATTAGTTCAGAGTTTTTAGTGTTGGGATTGAGTGAAGATGAGTTGACTGAACAGTATGGTCAGAAACTTGCAACGGTCAACACTACCACATTGAAGGTTCGTGAAAAAGCGAATGGAGAATCCGATTGTTTGACAATGGTACCATTGGGAGAGACTTATGAAGTCTTGAAAGATGGAGAAGAATGGGTAAAGATTAGTATTGATGGTGGAGATATCAAAGGATATGTCTCAAAGGAATATGTAGATGTAGATGTGGAGTTTAAGGAAGCGATTTCTATAAAAGAAGAAAAAGCAATGATCCGTAGACAAAAACAGGCAGAGAGAGCAGCTAGAGAAGCAGCAGAGGCAGAGGCGGCTAGACAGGCAGCAGAGGCAGAGGCGGCTAGACAGGCAGCGGCTTCTTCAAGTAGCAGCTCTTCAAGCAGCAGCTCTTCAAGTAGCAGCTCTTCAAGTAGCAGCTCTTCAAGCAGCAGATCCTCAAGCAGCAGCTCTTCAAGCAGCAGTTCATCTAAGAGCAGTTCATCAAGCAGCAGTTCGGCTTCATCTACTGTATCTGGAAATGGTTCTTCTGTTGCCAGTTATGCATTGCAGTTTGTAGGTAATCCTTATAGATGGGGCGGCACAAGTTTGACAAATGGAGCAGACTGTTCTGGATTTGTAATGTCTGTTTATTCTCATTTTGGGGTGTCATTGCCTCATAGTTCTGGTTCGCAGTCTGGATATGGAACAAAAGTAAGTCTGTCTGAGGCTCAGCCAGGAGATTTAGTATTCTATGCAAGAGGTGGTTCAATCAACCATGTGGCAATTTACATTGGCGGAGGACAGATTGTAAACGCAGCATGTGCGAGAGAAGGTATTTGTGTAAAGTCAGTGAATTATAGAACCGTACATTCGGTAAGAAGAATTATGAACTAAAAGCAAAAGCTTATTATAGAAGGCATTACTAATGGAGTATTCCAGGGGTGGTGCCTTTTGTAGTGTGAGAAACAAATGGGCCTGGTTCAACAGTGACGTAAAGGTTGCAGTTCACATACCTGTGAACTGTAGCACGTAAAGTGTTCCACATGTCCTTATTTTTCAAACTATCGTTGCAACAATTACAAAAGGTATGATATAATAAGAGATAGATAATGGAGGAGAGATAAAGAAGGGGAAAATAGGAGGAAAAGAAATGGTTGAGAGAAGAAGGCATAAGAGATTACCTATTGAGTTAAGTTTGGAAATTAAGAAAATTTACAAGCAGGATTATGTAATCATTGAAGATGTAGATGCAGAGATTACTGTTATTGACATCTCAAAGTCAGGAATTGGTTTTGTATCCAAAGCAAAACTGCCCATCGACTATTATTTTGATGGTAAAATTCGACTTGGAGAGAATGAATATTTTTATGCAGTGATACATATTATTCGCGGTGAAGTACAGGATGATGGAAATGGAAGCTTGTATGGTGCAGAGTTTGTAGGTTTGGCTCCGTTTTTAGCGAATAAGATTGATGATTACGAAGAGAGTCTCAAGGAAAAAGACTAATAATGAAAGAAATGAGATGCCATCGTTAGAATAGGCGGTATTATGATTGAGGACAACTAACCGAAAGAAAAGGTTAGTTGTTTTTTTGTGGCTGAAAATAGTACAAAAAAATGGGTGTTTCATGAAATAATGTGCAAATTGTCAAACAATAAAAGAAAAATCTTTGGAAAATAGTTTGTCAGAATGCACAAAAATAGTTGCTCTATTTGGAAGTGTGTTCCAGGTGTGTTTCTTTATGAAGATAGTTATCCACATTTGTCCACATTAAAAAGTGGACAAAATAGAATAAAAACAAGGTTATACACAGAGTTGTGCACATTATCCACAAAATTGTTGATAAAATATTAGTGGATAAGAACTGTCAAGTTCGAAAGTGTGTTTTGTTATTAATGTGTAAATATTCATAAAAAAGAAAAAAAACAAAACTCTTTTATTTTTGCGAATTAAACAAACAATTGTATAAGATGTCTGAAAATTCGACTAATGGAAGGAAATTAGTTACAGTTCACAGTTATGTGAACTGTAACGGGAATTATGTTAAAAATGGAACTGACGATAAGAAATAGTTGAATTCATAGGTGTAAATTGGTATAATATGTATAGGAATTTTTGGACTTTAGGGGATTATTTGTCGAAATATTCCAAAATAATTAGCCAAAGGAGTTGGACAGTATGAGGTATATTATTAGCGGTAAGAATATTGATGTGACAGATGGGTTGAGAGATGCCATCTATGAGAAAATTGGAAAGTTAGAGAGGTACTTTACAGAAGACACAGAAGTGCATGTTACATTTAGTGTAGAGAAGGAGCGCCAGAAGATTGAAGTGACTATTCCTATGAAGGGAAATATTATTCGTGCAGAAGAGGAAAGCACAGATATGTATGTTTCTATTGATCTTGTGGAAGAGATTATTGAGCGTCAGCTTAGAAAATATAAGAATAAGATCATTGAGAGAAAACAGTCGGCACATAATTTGGCACAGGCGTTTGTGGAGGAAGAGATTGCAGACGAGGACACCATTGAGATTATTCGTTCTAAGAAGTTTGCAATAAAGCCGATGGATCCGGAAGAGGCTTGTGTGCAGATGGAATTATTGGGACATGATTTTTATGTATTCCGTAATTCAGAGACTGATGAAGTGAATGTTGTGTATAGGAGAAAGAAAAACTCATACGGTCTGATAGAGCCAGAGTGTTAATACAAAAGAGTGTCTTATTGATGAGAGAGTGCATTGATAAGGCACCCTTTTCGTTTATAGGGAACAAAAGAAATGATTTTACGACAAATGGATAGAAGGAAAGAAATAATCGGAAAAACCGTTACTCGTAAGAAAGAAAATTTGTGTAAATGTCCTAGAAATGCTACAGATGTTTAAAAATTTGTTGAAACCTTGTTACAGTAATGTTACAATAGAAAACGGTATTTGTATAAAGGAGAACAGTAATCTTTCGGGATTTTACGTTTATGCCATACAACGAAACGAAGGTAAGATAAAATGAAAGGAAAGATGCATGTAAAAATGCACGGGTGTTAACATGGGATTTTTTACTAAAATATTTGGAACACATAGTGAACACGAATTGAAGAGAATTTATCCGATTGTTGATAAAATCGAGGCATTAGAGCCTGAGTTTGAAAAGTTATCGGAAGATGAATTGAAAAATAAGACAGCCGAATTTAAGGAAAGATTAGCAAATGGTGAAACATTGGATGACCTTTTACCAGAAGCATTTGCAACAGTTCGAGAGGCATCAAAGCGAGTATTGGGTATGCGCCATTACCGTGTGCAGATGATCGGTGGTGTAATCTTACATCAGGGTCGAATTACAGAGATGCGTACAGGTGAAGGTAAGACATTAGTTTCCACTTTGCCGGCTTACTTGAACGCGTTAGAAGGAAAAGGTGTACACATTGTTACCGTAAATGACTATCTTGTAAAGCGTGATGCGGAGTGGATGGGGCAGGTACATCAGTATTTAGGATTAACTGTTGGTGTTATTTTAAATAGTATGGATAACGATGAGAGAAGAAAGGCATATGCATGTGATATTACATATGCTACAAATAACGAATTGGGATTTGACTACTTACGTGATAACATGGTGATTTACAAAGAGCAGTTAGTTATGCGTGATTTGCATTATGCTATCGTGGATGAGGTTGACTCTGTATTGATCGACGAAGCTAGAACACCTTTGATTATTTCTGGTCAGAGCGGAAAGTCTACAAAGCTTTATGAGGCTTGTGATAATTTGGCAAGAACATTGGAGAGAGGTACGGAGACAGAACTTTCTAAAATGGATGCTATTATGATGGAAGAGACAGAGGAAACTGGTGATTTCGTCGTAAATGAGAAAGACAAGAATGTGAATCTTACTGCAGAGGGTGTAAGAAAGGTTGAGAAGTATTTCCATATTGAGAACCTTGCAGATCCTGAGAATTTGGAGATACAGCATAATATTATCCTTGCGTTGCGTGCACATAACTTGATGTTTAAGGATAAGGACTATGTAGTAAAAGATGATGAAGTCTTAATCGTAGATGAGTTTACTGGTCGTATTATGCCGGGTAGACGTTATTCTGACGGATTGCACCAGGCCATTGAGGCAAAAGAACATGTGAAGGTTCGTAGAGAAAGCAAGACACTTGCTACCATTACATTCCAGAATTTCTTTAATAAGTACAACAAGAAGAGTGGTATGACGGGTACTGCCCTTACTGAGGAACAGGAGTTCCGTGAAATTTATGGAATGGACGTTATTGAGGTTCCTACCAATAAGCCAATCCAGCGTATTGATTATCAGGATGCCGTTTACAAGACTCATGCAGGAAAGTTGCAGGCGGTTGCGGATGAGATTGAGGAAGCGCATGCAAAGGGACAGCCAGTATTGGTTGGTACTATCACTATTGAAGGTTCAGAAGAATTGAGTGCTATCCTAAAGAAGAGAGGAGTTCCTCATCAGGTATTGAATGCCAAGTTCCATGAGAAAGAGGCTGAAATCATAGCTGAGGCGGGTCGTTTGGGTGCAGTAACAATTGCTACAAACATGGCCGGTCGTGGTACGGATATCAAGCTGGAGGAAGGAGTACAGGAAATCGGTGGTCTGAAGATTATCGGTACCGAGCGACATGAATCTCGTCGTATTGACAATCAGCTCCGTGGTCGTGCAGGTCGTCAGGGAGACCCTGGTGAATCTCGTTTCTACATTTCGTTAGAAGATGATTTGATGCGTTTGTTTGGTTCTGAGAGAATGATTAATATGTTCAATTCTTTAGGCTTGGCAGACGATGAACAGATTGAACATAAGATGCTTTCTAGTGCAATTGAGAAAGCACAGATGAAGATCGAAGGAAATAACTTTGGTATTCGTAAAAACTTGTTAGAGTACGATCGCATTAACAATGAACAGAGAGAAACCATCTATGCTGAGCGTCGCCGTGTATTGGATGGAGAAAGTATGCGCGATACCATTTATCGTATGATCAGTGATGTAGTGGAAAGATGTGTAGATGCGGTGATCGGTGATGATCAAAAGCCGGACGAGTGGGATATTCACGAGTTGAATCAGTTGTTGTTGCCAATCGTTCCTTTGGAGAAGATTGCGTTGACTGCAGATGAGAAAGCTAGCCTGACAAAACCACAGTTAATGCAGACTTTGAAAGAAGAAGCTGAGAAGTTATACGAAGAGAAAGAAGCGATGTTCCCAGAAGCAGAACAGATTCGTGAAATCGAGCGTGTCATCTTATTGAAGGTGATCGACAGCAAATGGATGGATCATATTGATGATATGGATCATTTGCGTCAGGGTATTGGTCTTCAGGCATATGGACAGAGAAATCCAGTTGTAGAATACACAAATAGTGGATTTGAGATGTTTGGAGCTATGATTACAGCCATCGAAGAAGATACCGTACGTTCGTTGATGCATGTAAGAGTAGAACAGCAGGTAGAGAGAGAGCAGGTTGCTAAGGTAACAGGTACAAACAAAGATGATTCTGTTGCAAAAGCTCCTGTGAGAAGAGCAGAAGAGAAGATTTCTGCAAATGCTCCTTGTCCATGCGGAAGTGGTAAGAAGTATAAGTTCTGTTGTGGAAAAGCAAGATAAGAATTCGTATATAAATTATAAATAAAAGAACAGAGGACTCCGTTTTAATCTTTTGTAAGGTTAGGATGGAGTCTTGTTTGCTATTTTCGGAAAAACATGATATACTTTTTTAATAGTGTTTCGTCGAAATCGAGATTGATATGATTGGAATGTGACGAAATAAAACATATAGAAAGAGGTGACGAAATGGTTGAATTGGATCAGTTTAAGTATACGCTAGCTACTTATGAACAGCCTTTAGTTGAAGTGGGGGATTCACTTTGACCTGGCTGGTAAGAGGCTGCGCATTGAGGAACTGGAACGTTTGATGGAGGAACCGAATTTTTGGGAAGATCCGGATAAGTCTCAGTTGACAATGAAGGAATTAAAGGAATTAAAAGGTACAATAGAGCAGTATGAGGGCTTGCAAAGTGCATACGAAGATATTGAGACATTGTTAGAGATGGGATATGAGGAGGAAGACGTCAGTCTTATTCCGGAAATACAGTCTGAGATGGATGCATTTATAAAGGCGTTTGACGAATTGCGCATCAGTACATTGTTGTCAGCAGAGTACGATAAGGACAATGCAATTCTTACTTTACACGCAGGAGCAGGTGGAACAGAAAGCTGTGACTGGGCAAGTATGTTATGTAGAATGTATCAGCGTTGGGCAGACAAGAAGGGTTTTTCCGTTGAGATGATTGACTTTTTAGATGGAGAAGAAGCAGGACTGAAATCGGTTACCTTGGAAATTAAAGGAACCAATGCCTATGGTTTTTTGAAATCGGAACATGGAGTACATCGTTTGGTGCGTATTTCTCCGTTTAATGCAGCGGGGAAAAGACAGACTTCTTTTGTGTCCTGTGATGTGATGCCGGATATTGAGGAAGACTTGGATGTGGAAATCAATGATGACGATATTCGCGTGGATACTTACCGCTCTAGTGGAGCAGGTGGACAGCATATTAACAAGACATCTTCTGCTATCCGTATTACACATTTTCCAACAGGAATTGTGGTACAGTGCCAGAATGAAAGATCTCAGCATATGAATAAAGATAAGGCCATGCAGATGCTAAAAGCAAAGCTGTACTTGCTTAAACAGCAGGAGAATATGGAAAAGGAATCCGGAATTCGTGGTGAAGTGAAAGAAATTGGCTGGGGAAATCAGATTCGTTCCTATGTTATGCAACCGTATACCATGGTGAAAGATCATAGAACAAATCATGAAATTAGTAATGTAAATGCCGTTCTAGATGGAGAAATTGATCCATTTATCAATGCATATTTAAAGTGGTTAAATACAAAATAATAGAATAGTTAGATTGGGGGATTTATTATGAAGCAGGTTTTGTGTCAGGTGGGAGAAAACACATATGGAATTGATATTGAAAAGGTTCAGGGAATTGAGAAAGATTTGAACATAGTACCAGTTCCAAATGTATCTCCGTTAGTGGAGGGTATCGCCAATCTTAGAGGGTTGGTCGTTCCTGTGATTAGTTTACGGAAGAAGTTTAATGTAACTGAGAAGCCGGTTACCGATGAGAAAAATTACATTATTACAAAACTGGAAGGAATGTTGGTAGGTTTCCGGGTAGATACGGTTGCTGAAATTGTAGAAGTGGGTAAAAAGGATATTTACGAAGCGCCTGTGATTGTGATGAATGAGAATACTTCGTATGTTGATTCTATTATTCGCGTAAATCAAAAATTAGTTCTTGTATTAAATATGGAAGGTATTCTTGATGAAGTAGAACAAAAGAAGATCAAACAGTTGTTGGATGAACAGTAAAAGGGGAAACAATTGATAGAAAAGATCTAAAAATATGGTTTTGTTGCCAGTTTTTTAGGTCTTTTTAACTTTTTTAGCTAGTTTTTGAAAAGTAGTTGCAAAAAAGAAAAATCTATGCTAGTATATCTTTCGTGGGAAAACAAGTGTTTTTCTGCAACAAACAAAATGGAGGGCTGGTATGAACAATAAGAAACAAGTACAGTTGTCTCAGATTGATGAAGAGAAATACTTTATTGTAAAGAAGAGAGCGCTTCCAGAAGTTTTTCACAAAGTGGTGGAAGCAAAACGTTTGTTAGATTCACAAAAGAGCATTACGATTCAGGAAGCTACTGATGCGGTAGGGATTAGTCGAAGCTCGTTTTATAAATACAAAGATGATATTTTTCCGTTTCATGATGATACAAGAGGAAAGACGATTACTTTGATGATGCAAGTGGATGATGAGCCTGGTTTGTTGTCAAGAATGTTGAGTCTCATTGCAAAATATGGAGCTAATATTTTGACCATTCATCAGACCATACCAGTTAACAGTATTGCTATGTTGACACTGAGTGTGGAGGTGTTACCTACATCTGGTGATTTTAGCCGACTGATCAATGAGATTGAGGCATTAAGCGGTATGCATTATGTTAAGATTATTGCAAGAGAATAGATATTGTAATGGTTATTCCGGAACAGCAGGGATGTTTGCTTGTTCCAGATAGGATAAAGGTCCGCCAGCTTTGCTGGCAGTAAGATACATGTTGTAGGAATTAGAATGGAGGATTTTATGTTAAACGTTGGAGTTTTAGGTTATGGTACAGTAGGTTCAGGTGTGGTTGAGGTTTTGACTACAAATTGTGAGAGTATTGCAAAGAAGGTTGGACAGGAAATTAATGTAAAGTATATTCTTGATCTTAGAGACTTTCCTGGTGATCCTTTTGAGCAGAAGGTTGTACATGACTTTGATGTTATTGTAAAAGATCCGGAAGTTCAAATCGTAGTAGAGACTATGGGTGGGGTAAAGCCTGCTTATGATTTTGTTAAGGCTGCTTTGGAAGCTGGTAAGAGTGTATGTAGCTCAAATAAAGAGTTGGTTGCAAAGCATGGTGCAGAGTTGCTTGCAATTGCCAAAGATAAGAATGTAAACTTCTTCTTTGAAGCTAGTGTTGGTGGTGGTATTCCGATTATCCGTCCAATCAATGAATGTGTGACAGGAGATGTGATTGAGGAAATCTCTGGTATCTTAAACGGTACTACTAACTATATCTTGTCTAAGATGGCATCAGAAGGTTCTGATTTTGATTCTGTTTTAAAGGATGCACAGGACAAAGGATATGCAGAAAAGAATCCAGAAGCAGATGTGGAAGGTTATGATGCTTGTAGAAAAATCGCGATTCTTACTTCACTTGCTTACGGAAAACAGGTTGATTTTGAGGATATCTATACAGAAGGTATCACAAAGATTACAGATGTGGATATTGCATATGCAAAAGCTATGGGTGCCAGTATTAAGATTTTTGGTAGCAGCAAGAATGTAGATGGAAAGGTTTATGCAAAGGTTGCTCCCGTTATGATTGATGCAACACATCCTTTATATATGGTAAATGACGTATTCAATGGTATTTTTGTAAAAGGAAATATGGTTGGAGATTTAATGTTCTATGGAAGTGGTGCAGGAAAATTACCAACTGCCAGTGCGGTTGTGGGTGATGTCGTAGCTGCTGCTAAGAATTTGGGAACAAATATTCCAGTGATCTGGGAACAGGATAAATTAGAAATCGCAGATATTAAGGAATCAGAGCAGCGTTTCTTCGTTCGTTTGTCTGGGGATAAGGCAGCAAATGCAGCAAAGGTTCAGGAAGTATTCGGAACAGTGAAGGAAGTAGATGCAGGAGTTGCAGGAGAGTATGCGTTTGTTACTGCACCTGTAAAAGAAGGCGAGTTTGCTAAGAAGGCAGAAGCGTTAGGAAATGTTGTGAGCAGAATTCGCGTGGATAGCGAGTTGCTGTAAGATTCGTGAATCATTACAAAATTATGAAAAGGTCTTTATAGTAGAGCCTCCTAAAATGGAAGCCGTTGTGCATTTCATTTTAGGAGGATTTTTTTACTCTATAGGATTTGAGTGCGAAATACTTATACTTTTGTTGTGTTACTATAAAATTGCAATGTAGAAAATGCCCTTTTGACACCTTAATCTTAATAGGGAAATGCGTCCGATAAAGCAGGTATGTTTTGGTTATGATCAACAGGTGATAGTGAAAGTTTTTTTTTTGAAACTTCATGAATTGCATAATGATATATATTAAAAAAAGTAAGATTTAATGAAAATTATGTGGTTGAAAGAAAAAAATGCTAAAAAAATAAGGAAAATACCAGATAAATTAGTAGAAAAATACCGCAGAAAAAACAAATAATTACAAGAAATGTAAAAACTTATTAACAATTTTGTAATAATTAAAAATTCATAGGAAAAATGTTTGGTATAATCAATAAAAAAACACGAAATGTGAAGAGTTGGCAGAGGTGTGACAAAAACGAGAATGTTGGTTATAATACTCCATGTCTTGAAAAGGTTCAGGATGCTAACGTTATAATTATCATGTATCAAAAAAGGAAAAGGAGAAGAAACATGAAGACACTAAAAAGAATTGGGGCATTCCTACTTTCGTTAGTAATGGTAATGTCAGTAGTAAGCGGTGTGGATTTCACTGCAAAAGCTGCAACACAGGACAATACACTTACCGTGTATTATTACAACTCATGGAGCAATGCATACATTCACTATCAGGTGGATGGACAGGGATGGACAAGTGTTCCTGGTGTAAAGATGGAGAAAAATTATGAACAGACAGGGTATATGTACAAGAGTGTGATTAATCTTGGACAGGCTACAAATGCTCAGGTTTGTTTCAACAATGGAGGCAGCCAGTGGGATAGTCAGAACGGTGCAAACTATAAGCTTCAAGCTGGTACATATGGAATTAAGAATGGACAGATTAAGCAGTTGGCGGATGAGAAGAAATTAAGCGTTTCTAACTTTAAGATTAATGATACCAAAGGAAGTGCTTACGGAAGCTTCGATATTAACAACGGAACAGCACCATATACATACACAATTGATGTTAAGACTGATATTTCTGGAATAAACAATGGTGAAGGCACATTTTCAGGAACAACAACCACTAACTACGCTTCTTTCACTAAGATGGTTTATAGAGGTGGAAATTATACCTTTACAATCAATGTAACAGATGCAAATGGACAGTCAGTAACAAGCGTGCAGCAGGTAAAGCTTACACCACTTACTATCTATGGTATTGATACAAGCGTAGCATCTCCACAAAAAGTTGGAACTTCTGTCACATTTACTGCAGATTATAAACATGGATTTATTGCCCATTACATGCCATTAAATACTACATGGACAATTAAGAAGTCAGGAAAAACAGTTGTAGATCATGAAACAGTTTCCTATGGAAATACTTATACATGGAATGCAACAGAAGAAGGAAATTATACAGTAACTGTAGATATGAAGGATGATGCGGGAGATACTGCAACATATTCTATTGATTATACCATTAAGTCAGATAAGAACAATCAGTTAGTGTTATACTACTATAGCAACTGGAGTAATACATACGCTCACTATCAGCCAAAGGGTTACAATTGGACAAATGTTCCTGGAGTAGCTATGGAAAAGGTTTCTGGAAACAGCAAATATAACTGTAAGGTAACCATTGATTTGATGGATGCAGATCAGGCACAGGTATGTTTCAATAATGGCGGAAGTCAATGGGATAGCAAGAATGGCTCAAACTATACAATCAAAGCTGGAACTTATGGTGTAAAGAACGGTACAGTAGAAGAAGTAGTTCCGGATGATCAGTTTAGAATCTCAGAGGTAAAAATTTCTACAGAAAGTAAGAAGTATGGATATGGTTATGCAACATTAGTAAATGGTACAGCGCCATATAGTTATACAGTAGATGTAAAGCATATCAATGGCGTAGTAGATTATGGTACTACAAATTGGGAAGGAACATCTGAGACAGATAGTATTTCATTAAGTAATGCAATGCACTATTCAGGAGATTATGTGTATACTATTAATGTAACAGACGCAAATGGAAAGAAAGCAACTGCTACAAAGACTGTAAATATGCCTGCTATGGAAATTACAAAGTTAGAGCCAAGTGTGGAAACAGGTAAAGTGGGAACAGCGGTTACTTTTAGCGCGGAGCACAAAAATGCTTTCGTAGTTTATGTAATGCCATTGAGCAGTACATGGACAATTGAAAAAGATGGGAAGAAGATCGTAGATGAGGAAAGAGTAAACTATGGCAGCTCATATACTTGGACACCAACGGAAGAAGGAAACTATAAAGTGACTGTAACCGTAAGAGATGATGGCTGTGATGTTGCAACTAAGACGATCAACTACAAAGTAGGAAATCAGAACACAGTAACTGTATACTACAAAAACACACAGTGGGATTTGAATTGTGCAAATATTCATTATCAGGTAGATGGAAAGAACTGGACAAGTGTTCCGGGTGCAAGAATGAGCACAAGTGATAAGAGAGATTATTATTGGGTATACACAATTGATCTTGGAGACGCAAAAGGTGCGCAAGTATGCTTTAACAACGGTTCTGGAAGATGGGACAGCAAAAATGGTGCAAACTATTATGTAACAGCTGGAACATACGGAATCAAAGAAGAAAGAATAATCGATTTAGCAAACTAATTTTGATTGGTTATACGAAACAGTCAGGCGGTGGCCTGGCTGTTTTTTTAGGAAAATATCCATGAAACGTTAAAAAAGAACAAGTGGTTTATAAAAACTTAAAATTTACAGCGTAAAAATTTCTCTTTGTGTTAAGTGTACATAAAAAAGTGCGAAACCGTGTAGTTATTTATGTAGTTTTAAAAGAAATGAAATAAAATTGTAAAAAAGAACATGATTTTTGCACAAAATTATTAAAAAATAAACTGGAAATATATTGAAAATTACAAAGTGCTTTGGTATAATATGGATAACTCGATGTGAAAGAACTATTCAAATCGAAAGGGAAGTTCGCATTTGCACCAATTAGAAGGAAGTTCGAGTGTTGTGCAGGGGCAGTTGAATAGTGAAAAAATGAATGGAGGTAAAATATGGCGAGAAAAAAAATACTGAGTGTTGCATTGGCAACCTTGTTAACCATGTCTACCGTGTGTGGACAGTCCAATTTGTATGGATTGGTTCCTGTTGCGAAGGCACAGGCTGCGGAGGACAGTGTGGAGACGGTTGTAGATGCCACAGAGGTGGATTCAAACGAATACGGTTTAGCAGATGAGATTCAGGATGGTGTAATCCTGCACTGCTTTGACTGGAAGTATTCTGATATCAAGGCTGAGCTGCCGAACATTGCGAAGGCGGGATTTACATCCGTACAGACTTCTCCTGCCCAGAAGGGGGATGGATCTGTCTGGTATTGGCTGTATCAGCCACAGACATTTTCGATTCAGCCAAATGCCCTTGGTGATAAGGCAGAATTGACAGCTTTGTGTGAAGAGGCAGAGAAGTATGGAATCAAAATTGTGGTGGACGTAGTTGCAAACCATACACGTGCTGTCGGTGACGATGGACTGGGGGGTGACTGCTATCATAATACAGGACAGGTACCTGGTGAGGCTTATAACGAGGGAAAGCGTTACGAGATCACACACAATCGTATTGGTATGCCGGACTTGGCATCCGAGAATGCTACAGTTCAGAATAAGGTAGCCGGATATATTGACGAATTGAAGAGTGTGGGTGTAGATGGTATCCGTTGGGATGCTGCCAAGCATATAGACGTTCCTTCTGAGTTTGGTTCCCAGTTTTGGCCAAAGGTTACTGCACAGGGATTGTGGCATTATGGAGAAATCCTGGATGGACCTGCCAACGGACACGGTAATAACGACGCAATCATGAAAGAATACACACAGTATATGACTGTAACCGATGATGAATTTGGAAATGGGTATTTGAACGCAGTAAATGGTGGGGGGGTACCAAGTGCTATTGGTAACTATACGACTCGCGGAATTGCTAAGAATAAGCTGATGTATTGGGCAGAGAGTCACGATACCTATTCCAATAATGGAGAGTACGGAAAGGCAACTCAGTATATTGATGAGAATAAAATCGATAAAGCCTATGCATTGTTAGCTGGTCAGGGACAGGCTTCTACTCTTTATTTCTCAAGACCGTTTGAAAAGACAAAAGAGAGTATTAAAGCAGGTGTAAAGGGTAGTACACACTTTACAGAGAAAGAGGTAGCAGCTGTTAACCACTTGCATAATGCATGTGTGGGACAGAAAGATTATATTGTATCAGAAGGAAATACCGCAGCAGTCTGCCGTGAAACAGGAGCAGTTGTGGTTGGACAAAGTGGTCAGCAGGTAACCATTTCAAACGGTGGCGGATTGACTGCACCGGGAACTTACAAGGACGAAGTAAGTGGAAATGAATGGACCGTAACAGCAGACAAGATTTCCGGTAAACTTAGTGATAAGGGAATTTCAGCATTTTATACAGAAGGAAATGGTGGCGGAACGGTAACAAAGAAAGCAAGTGTATCTGCTTCGGTAGCAGATGGTTCTACTTTTACAGACGATACCATGGATGTTACACTTACTGTTAAGAATGCGACCTCAGCTACTTATTCTGTAGATGGAGGAGAAGAGAAGACTATTTCTTCTACTGCTACGGTTAAGGTAGGTGCCGGAGTAGAAGTTGGAGCAACTACTACGATTACGGTTAAGGCAACCGGTGAAGACGGAGAGACGGTTACAAAGACCTTCAGTTACAAGAAGACAGAAGCCGCAGCAGTGAAGGTAAATACGGTATATTTGACCCTTCCAAGCGGCTGGAGCAATCCATGTATTTATGCTTATGCCAATGAAACTGGTGTAAACGGAATGAAGTGGGAGAACGCGCCGGCTATGACAGATGAAGGAAATGGTGTATATTCGTATACTTTTGACAGCTCCGTTTCTTCCTGTCAGGTTATTTTTAAAGGCAGTGGTCAGCAGATACCTGCAGCAGAACAGCCTGGATTTAAGTATGAATCAGGAAAAGCATACAGCTATGATGGAGCGTGGAAAGAACTTTCTGTTTCTACACCAAAGACTCCTGCACCAAACACACCAGTTGTGGAAAAGACACCAGTAGTATCCGATGATTCTGGTTCGAATAATGATGTCACTCCAGCACCAGGTACTCCAGATGTGGTGGGTGATGTTTCTATTAACGCTGATAAGGCAAACAACGCAGAGTTTAAGACTGAGACTATGGATGTAACCATTACCCTTTCTGGAGCAACAGAGGGAACTTACTCTGTGGACAATGGTCCGGTTAAGTCATTTACTTCTTCTGCAAAGGTAACAGTTGGACAGGGTATGATTGCAGATAAGACCACATCTATTAAAGTTACTGCGAAGAATGGTTCTAAGACAGAAGAGAAGACATTTACATATAAGAAAGTATTTGATAAGGAAAATGCAGTGGTAAAATCTGCTGCAGTATCAAGAATAAAGAATTTAGAAGAAATTATCATGGATTTAGCACAGGTAGAGGCAGAGGCTGAAACAGGTGGAATGTATTCTACCAATCCAAGTGGAAAAGTTGGAAAGCGCGGTACGATTACCATCGATGGAGATTGTTCCGACTGGTCAGAGGATATGTTGATCGCACAGTGTGGAGCATGGGATATTGCAAATAACTTCAAGGGCGGTCATGAGAACTGTGTATTGGATGATTATGCATTATATGCAGCATGGGATGACACAAATCTTTATTTGGGATGTCAGATGGTAAATACCACAGATACCTGGGCTAATTCTGGAGAAGGTCCTTTGAGTGATGGTGGTCGTGTATTGGATGTTCCATTGATCTTTGCCATTAATGTTGGTAACAGAAATGCTATGACAGGTGCAACTACAGATGGAAAAGGTATCTGGGGGTTGGATCTTTCATTCAAGACCAGAGTAGATAATATATTAGTTATGAGTGGAAAACCAGGTCTTGGAACTCCAGGCTACTTTACTGGAAATGACGCAGGAGTTACAGATTATAAGGAACACTGTTTGTCATTTAAAGATGAAGGTATTGCGTATAAGATGGCAGAAGACAGCCTGCCTGAAAAGATTTTGATGCTTACAGGAGAAGGTTTGACACCAGCGGATGTTTATGATGCTAGCAAGTATGTAGACGCTATGAGTAAGGGACATGATAGAAAATATGACTCTTTCTATGAGATCAATATTCCGCTCAAGACATTAGGAATTGACAGTTCGTATATTGAATCAGAAGGTATTGGTGTAATGCAGATTGCTACAAGAGGTGTGTCCGCAATCGATTGTATTCCACATGACCCTTCCATGTTAGACAATGCAACTGGAGATTGTGCAGTAGATCCATCTACATCTCATGAAAAAGATGATGCGGATGAAATTACCGTACCTTTGGCTGCAGTTGGTAAATTAGGTGGAAATGCAAATTCTTCTGCCGGTGGAGAGGTGTCAGGAGGCAACGGAAACTCTGGAAGTGGATCTGACAATGGTTCTACAACTGTAACTCCAGTTCCATCGGATGACAATCAGAATTCCGGAGGCAGCGATGTAAAGCCTACTCCTGTTGTATCAGATGACAATGGTGGAAACGAAAATGGATCCAATAGCGGTTCTACAACAGGAAAGTATACAGTGAATTTTGGTGCAGATCGTTCTGCTCCACAGTTAAATACAACAGAGTTGACTTTGAAGGCAATTCCTTACAATGGAGAAGGTGAATACACCTATAAGTTCTCTGTAGATGGAACCACAATTCAGGATGCATCCAGTGCAGATAGCTGCAAGTGGAAAGGCACGAAGGGAACACATAAGATTAAGGTTGAAGTAACGGATAAGAGTGGAAACAAGATTACTAGTGAAAAAGACTATGTAATCGAGGAGGTTGGTACAGTTGTAAATCCAACACCAAGTGCGGATAACAATGCTCCAACAAGCACAGCGGTTGCACAGACTCCAAGACCAAATACTTCTACAAATGTGCCAGTGACTACAGATAATGGAAACAATGGAAATGGAAACAACGGAAACGGAAATACAAATAATACCGTTACTAATCCTCCAATTGTGAACGATGAGGTGACAGAGGCACCACAGCAGGGAGGACAGCCGACACCACAGGCAACTGTACTTCCAACAGCAACAGTTGGACCTTCGGCTTCACCTGCGGCAACCGCAGCAACCAATAGTCAGGGTGACATCGATGTGTCAGTAGTTGTTATTTCTGATACAGAAAGTGTAACCGTAGGTTCAACAAATACAATTAAGGTTACTGCTACAGGTGGAACAGAGCAATATAAGTATACGGTAAAGATTACAAAGCCGACAGGTGTGACTGAGAAGTTGGTTGAAAATGGAGATCAGGCAGAACAAGACTGGAAACCAAGTGCAGCAGGCACATACAAAATTACAGCTACAGTAGTGGATAATGCAGGAAACACAGATACTGCAAAAGTAAATTGTACTGTAAAAAATAATGTTAGCATCAAAGTTGCAAAAGCTGGTAAGAAGATTAAATTTACCACAAATGCAAGTGGAACCGGTACTTTAAAATATGCATATAAGGTATACAGAACTTCTAACAATAAGTTAGTAGCAAGTAGAAAATTCTCTAAGAGCAAATCTTACAGTGTGAGACTTACTAAGAAGGGCAAATATAAAGTAAAAGTTCAGGTAAAATCAGCAGATGGTTCAGTGCTGACAAAGACAAAGAATTTCAAATTAAGTTAAAATTTATATTCTGTAGAAAGAAGGCTTATCTTTGGATAGGTCTTCTTTTTTCTTGTTGTAAGTTTTGTAAAAGAGTGTACAATGATAGTAGGCAGAAAAGTAAGTTAAGAGGTAACAGTTCAGGTAGTCCTTGCACGCATTGCTGTGCAAGGACGTATGAAAGTGTAAATTAGGTGTGGCTCACAGCAATTTGCATGCGTAAGCTTGCAGTGAGCCGTAACAGGACAGCCACTGGCTGAACTGTTACGTTAAGAGAGTGTGTCTGTCGATATATAAATATTAGTAATTGTTCAGAGGGGGCAATTGGAAAAATGCCTATTACAGTTCACATATCTGTGAACTGTAACAAATGACAAATATACAGAATAGCCAAAAACTTTAATGATTGGAAAAGAGGGACAGCCATGTATAATATAGAGAAGAAAGAAAATGGAGAAGAGATGCATTTGGAGAAGGAGAATGCCACATCATTAGAAGCGTTTGATTTTCAACAGCTTCTCATAGATGGGCGAGAGGTGCTTAACATTACAGGATTTCTTGCGCCTGAAATTGAGACAGTATGCATACCAAGGGAACGAAGAGGGGTGCCTATTACAAAAATTCAGGAGAATGCATTTAATTCGGATATTGTGGGGATGAAGAGTGGAAAACACGATAGCAGTCAGCATAAAATGAGAGAAGTGGTTCTTTCGGAGAACATCGATACTTTGGATACTGGCGCATTTTATGGAGCAGTGACACTGGAAGAGATCCGTTTGTCAGATCAAATAACAGAGATTCCTGAACGTTGTTTTGGAGAGTGTAAGCGTTTAAAAAATGTACCAATTACCGCAAATGTAGAAAGGTTTGGACCATATGCGTTTACCCAGTGTGACGTATTAACTGAAGTGTCAGAACTTCCTGAAAATATGGAAATATTGGCAGGATGTTTTGCGAAATGCAAAAAATTGGAGAGGGTTGTTCTTCCAAATGGAATGAAAAGAATCCATGATGACACTTTTTCAAACTGTAGTTGTTTGGAGTCTGTAGTAATTCCAGAAAGTATACAAGAAATTGGGGAAGGTGCATTTGAAAATTGTATCAGCCTAAAAGAAATACAGTTGCCAAATGGTTTGAAAAAAATTGAACGGAGAGCATTTTCAGGCTGTCAGTCTTTGCGTAGAGTAGTGATTC
>JBGVLO010000048.1:0-1898 GCA_045124315.1 Lachnospiraceae bacterium | reverse complement strand
CGACATATTAAAATTTGTTGTAGCGCCAAACTGAAAGTTTACTGTTCTTCCCTTAACAGAGAATACATTTTCATATCAATCACTTTTCCATTCTTTACGGCATTATTTCTCAAGGTTCCCTCATATTGAAAACCTGTTTTTTCAAGAACGCGACAAGAACCTATATTATAAGCAAACGGCTCTGCATAAATTCGAAGAATATCACTATTCTTAAATACATATTCACAGATTTGTTTTACCGCATCTGTCATAATGCCTTTTCCCCAATACTCTTCTGCAATATAGTATCCCATCTCGGCTGTTTGTCTATGAATATTTTTCTGACGAAAAACTCCTATACTACCAATCACTTTATCATCCAATGTAATCGCAAATGCAAATGTTTCATCTTCATTTGCTGAAAGCATACTTGATATAAAATCAATCCCATCTTGTTCAGAATAAGGATATGGTAAACCATCCCTAAGATTATCTTGTATCTTTTTATTTGACAAAGCAACTGCAATATCCTTTGCATCTGTCAGTTTCCATTTTCTTATTTTACAATTCATAATGTTTTTCTCCATACTTCGTCAGTCGAGTAGACTAATGCCTCACGACACTAGCCCCTCACAAAACCGTACGTGCAGCTTTCCCGCATACGGCTTTTCATAATAACATTCATTTCTAAAATAACTTAACATATATCTTCGGTTTGGCGAGCGGATACACTTTCAGCATATCAATGTAGCCATCCCATGTGTAACTCTTCTTATGGCTTCTTCTGTTTAGCACCTTGAACAAGTAGCGTTGCACGTAATGTAGAAATGCACTTAACTTGTTTATATTGTGTGAAACACCATAGTATCTGTAGTGACCTACCAGTTTCTTGTTAAGCCTTGTAATCAAATCCTTTACTGGTAAATCATTATTCTGGTATAGCCATTCTTTGGTCTGCTTCAGCTTCTGTGTAAACTTCTTACTGTTAGCTTTCAGTTTTACACAGAACTCTCCACTATGTCTGCTTTTGCCACAGTAGAGTGTAAATCCGAGAAAGTTGAACGTTTCGGCTTTTCTGCCATATTTCCGTTTGGAATTGATTTCTGCATATTTGCCGAACTCTATCATTCTGCTCTTGCTTTCTTCTAATTCGAGATTAAATTTCTTCAACCGTTCCTTTAGTAATGCGTAGTATCTCTCTGCATCTTCCTTGTACTGAAATCCTGCAATGAAATCATCTGCATATACTGCGAGAAAACTGTTACCTACTGTATTGCTCCTAATGACAAACTTGTACCACAAAGTCAGTACATTGTGCATATAGATATTTGCCAGTATCGGACTAATAATGTTGCCCTGTGCCGAACCCTCTTCGCTTTCTTCAAATACTCCGTCCGTCATTACTCCAGCTTTTAAATATTTGTTGATTAACCAAAGAAGATTTGGGTCTTTGATGTAAAGCTTTAGGAACTCCATCATCCATTCATGGCTTATGTGGTCAAAGAAGCCTTTTATATCGGCATCTACTACATGATTTATATGCTCATTACTTATCTGTCGATGTACTTCCTTTATGGCGTCATGGCATCCTCTGTTTGGTCGGAAACCATACATACAATTTAGAAACCTTGGCTCATAAATAGCTTCCAGGATTTTCTTCACTGCCAGTTGCACTATCTTGTCCTCATAGGAAGCAATTCCCAAAGGACGTTTCTTACCATTTGCTTTTGGTATGAAAACCCTAAGTGATGGCAAGGGTTTGTAAGCCTTATTCTTTAGTTTGCTTACAAGATTTGTTAAGTTTTCTTCCAGATGTTCCTCATACTCTGCTTTTGTCACTTTATCAATGCCAACTGCTTTATTGCCATCTAATTCTTTATGGCACTGTTTCAGCATTTCAATATTTATCAAGTGATACA
>JBGVLO010000047.1:0-48227 GCA_045124315.1 Lachnospiraceae bacterium | reverse complement strand
GCGAGATTCGAGTATATAATACTTTGGTCTGAAAAGTATGTACTCTATAGAGTTCTGACTATTGCCGTAGTTAGAACTCTTTTTTATTTCTGTCTTCATCTAATAAATTTGCCACCTGCTTCTGCTGATTTGGATATAAATGTCCATAAGTATTCAAAGTAATCTTGATATCCTTGTGACCAAGACGCTCCTTGATAATTAATGGTGCCACTCCTCTATTAATAAGATATGCAACATGCGAGTGTCTCAAGTCATGCACTCTAATCTCCTTTAATCCACATTTTGCAGCTCTATCCTTAAAAGTCTTCTGAACAGCTCTTGCAGTAACCGGAAATAATCTCTCATTATCTGGAAATTCAAATTTCTTATTAAGCCAATCCTTGATTTCATCAGCAAGAAACTGTGGAATCTCAATAACACGAATGGACTGAGGTGTCTTTGGTTCGGTAATTACATCCTGCTTATTAATTCTGTAATAGGTCTTATCAATATTCATTCTATTTAAATCGAAGTCAAAATCTGCTTTTGTAAGTGCAAGCATTTCACCTTCTCGAATACCTGTCCAAAATAGAATCTCATACATAATGTAATTTCTAGTTCCCTTAGGAACTGTTTTTATAAATTCCCCATATTCATCAATTGTCCAGAAATTAAGGCTTCTAGCATCGTCCTTACCCATACGTCTGCATTTCTTACATGGATTAGATTTCAGGTCATAGATTTTACATGCATGAGTAAATAATGCTGTCAGCTGATTCTGAATCATTCTTAAATAGCTTTCTGATAACCCTAAGCTGTACATCTCATTCTGCCATTTGGTTATCTGCACAGATGTTATTTCATTCATTTTGAGATTACCAAAATAAGGAATCACATATTTGTTCATCATATAGCGTTTATTTCTAACTGTACGTTCTTTGAGTTCATTCTGCTTATCCTCAAAATACTGCTCCATGAATTCTGACATCGTCATATCCATGCTACCTGGTTTCTTTAACCCCATCTTCTGTTCATACTGCTTGGCTTCACGCATCGTCTTAAAGCCACGCTTTTTGTGACGTTTTTTATTACCATAAACGTCAATTTCATACCACTGAGCAATCCAAAGCCCAGTGTTTTTGTCCTTACTAGCCATATTGCTTCCTCCTTTCTATGATGCTTCTAAGCCGTAATACTTTTTCGCGAAAAATGCACTTGGCACTTTTCCTGTTTCAACTTCATAACCCATTTCAATCAACTCAAAATTTAATTTCTTAATGATCTTGTAGGCATGATCCTTGGAACACTCAAGAATTTCCATAACGTCAGTAACGTTATATAAATACTTTGTACGATTCATATTTCTGCCTCCTTATATATTTGTACGATTTTCGTACACCGTGTTATAATCCTTATAGATTAAGCATTTATCCTATGAAAAGGCAGGTAATAAATTATGGGTGATGGTCAAAAATTAAAAGAAATTCTTGATAAACAAGGAAAAAGTGTTCGTTGGGTAGCTAAGGAAACAACTATAAGTCCTACAACCCTTTATTCAATCATTCAGAAGGACACATCTATTCGATTCGATTTTGCGCTTCGTATTGCCAATGTTCTTGGAATTGAAGTATCTGAAATATGTTCTGATGCTTCTCTTCAACAAGAAGACTGGTCTGACAAGGAGCGTATTGTTCTTCCAGAGCTTCCTTCTGGCATGGATGGTGTGCTGGATGGAAATAGAGTAAAACGCTATTTGAAAAATACACTTTATCCTCTTATGCAAATGTTTGGAAAAAATGATATGCCTATACTTGATGAACATCTGACTAACTATTATCAGCTGACAGATGAAGGCAGACGTGACGTAGATCAATTTATTAGAATGCAGCTCTCAATTAAAAAAGATCCTGAACGAGCTACCGACATAAAGAAAATTACTAAATGGTAATTACAGACCTCTTAAGAACATAAACTTAAGAGGTTTTCTTATGTCTAAAATACACGAACTTAATTTCTTGGAGCCGATTTGGAGCCAATGGCCTCAAATTTCATCTCCGAAATTATCTTTAGACGAAAAAAGCCTCCCGAGGAAATTCCTCGGAAGGCTTGATTTTACTAGGTTTATAGACAATCCCTCGAAATTACTCGATGATTGTTGCTACTCTTCCTGATCCAACTGTACGTCCACCTTCACGGATAGCGAATGTAAGCCCCTGAGCCATAGCTACTGGATGGATCAATTCGATTGTCATCTCTACGTTATCTCCAGGCATACACATTTCTGTACCAGCTGGTAACTCGATAACACCTGTTACGTCTGTTGTTCTGAAGTAGAACTGTGGACGATAGTTGTTGAAGAATGGAGTATGACGTCCACCTTCATCTTTTGTTAATACGTAAACCTGAGCTGTAAATTTTGTATGGCATGTTAATGAACCTGGCTTAGCAAGTACCTGTCCACGCTCGATATCTGTTCTGTTGATACCACGAAGAAGAACACCTACGTTATCTCCAGCCTGAGCCTCATCAAGAAGCTTACGGAACATTTCAATACCTGTTACAACTGACTTCTGAACTTCTTCCTTAATACCAACGATTTCAACTTCGTCAGACATATGAAGAACACCAGCTTCTACTCTACCTGTAGCAACTGTACCACGACCTGTGATTGAGAATACATCCTCGATAGGCATTACGAATGGCTTATCTGTATCACGCTGTGGATCTGGGATATACTCATCAACTGTAGCCATAAGCTCCATGATCTTATCTCCCCACTCACCGTTAGGATCTTCAAGAGCCTTTAAAGCAGAACCCTTGATGATTGGGCAGTCATTGAAGTCATACTCAGCTAACTGCTCTGTAATTTCCATTTCTACTAACTCTAATAATTCTTCATCGTCAACCATGTCACACTTGTTCATGAATACTACGATGTAAGGTACACCTACCTGACGAGACAATAAGATGTGCTCTTTTGTCTGAGCCATAACACCATCAGTAGCAGCTACTACAAGGATAGCACCATCCATCTGAGCAGCACCAGTGATCATGTTCTTTACATAATCGGCATGTCCAGGACAGTCTACGTGAGCGTAATGTCTGTTTTCTGTTTCGTACTCAACGTGAGCAGTAGAGATTGTGATACCTCTTTCTCTTTCTTCTGGAGCCTTATCGATGTTCTCGAAATCTACAGCAGCGTTACCATCTACTCTTTCAGAAAGAGTCTTTGTGATTGCAGCTGTTAATGTTGTCTTACCGTGGTCAACGTGACCGATAGTACCAATGTTACAATGTGGTTTAGTTCTCTCAAACTTAGATTTTGCCATTTTAATTGTCCTCCTTTTATTTATGCTTATTGCATACTTCCCCTTTTGGGGTTTTTTTTGATTTTAATCCGCCCATATAGAATATACGAACGCCATATACACTACATTATATTCTATATCCATGCTTTTTTCAAGCACTTTTTCACCAAATAAACCAATTGGCTACACTTCTGTTACATTACACAAGGTATATGCAACAATATTTTATATTTATCAGCCTCACAGGAAAGATCTACTTGCCTGTGAAACTGAATAGTTGTCCATTAATCGTTCTTCTGAGCAAGAATCTTTTCCTGAACTGACTTTGGAACTGGCTCATACTTCTCGAAGAACATTGAGTAGTTACCACGTCCCTGAGTTCTAGAACGAAGATCTGTTGAGTAACCGAACATCTCAGCCAATGGAACATAACCTCTAACGATCTTTCCACCACCTAAGTCATCCATACCCTCGATACGTCCACGACGAGCATTGATATCACCGATAACATCACCCATATACTCTTCTGGCATAGTAACTTCAACCTTCATGATAGGCTCAAGAAGGATAGCTCCCGCCTTCTTCATAGCATCCTTAAATGCCATAGAACCAGCAATGTGGAATGCCATTTCAGATGAATCTACTTCATGGTAAGAACCATCATAAACGGTAGCATGTACACCAAGTACTGGGAATCCAGCAAGGATACCAGCCTGAGCAGCTTCTTCGATACCTTCTCCGATAGCTGGAATGTATTCCTTAGGAATAGCACCACCGACTACAGTAGACTCGAACTTGAATAATTCTTCACCATTGGCATCCATAGGCTCAAACTTAACTTTACAGTGTCCATACTGACCACGTCCACCTGACTGCTTCGCATACTTACTATCAACGTCAACAGCCTGAGTAAATGTTTCTTTGTATGCAACCTGAGGTGCACCAACATTAGCTTCTACCTTGAACTCACGCAACAAACGGTCAACGATGATCTCTAAGTGAAGCTCACCCATACCAGCGATAATTGTCTGTCCTGTTTCCTCATCTGTATGCTGACGGAATGTAGGATCTTCTTCAGCAAGCTTAGCCAAAGCTTCACCCATTTTACCCTGGTCATTCTTTGTCTTAGGCTCGATCGCTAACTCGATAACTGGTTCTGGGAATTCCATAGACTCTAAGATAACTGGAGCCTTTTCATCACAGATTGTATCACCAGTTGTAGTCATCTTAAATCCAACTGCAGCTGCGATATCACCAGCGTATACCTTATCCAACTCTTCTCTCTTATTTGCGTGCATCTGCAAGATACGTCCAACACGCTCTTTCTTACCCTTTGTAGAGTTAAGAACATAAGAACCAGAATTCATTGTTCCTGAGTATACACGGAAGAATGCAAGCTTACCAACAAATGGGTCAGCCATGATCTTAAATGCTAAAGCTGAGAATGGCTCATCGTCAGAAGAATGTCTCTCCACTTCATTACCTTCATCATCTACACCCTTAATAGCAGGGATATCTGTAGGTGCTGGCAAATACTCGATAACGGCATCAAGAAGCTTCTGTACACCCTTGTTTCTATATGCGGATCCACAACATACTGGAACTGCTGTACACTCACAAGTAGCTTTTCTTAATGCAGCCTTTAACTCAGCCTCAGATGGTTCTTCACCCTCTAAATACTGCATCATTAAATCATCATCTAATTCACAAATCTTCTCCACTAATTCAGTACGATACAATTCTGCATCTTCCTTCATATCTTCTGGAATTTCTGTGATAGAGATATCATCACCCTTATCGTCGTTGTAGATGTATGCCTGCATCTCGAATAAGTCGATAATACCCTTAAAATCATCTTCCTTACCGATTGGTAACTGAAGTACGATCGCATTCTTTCCTAATCTTGTCTTAATCTGCTCTACTGCACCGTAAAAATCAGCACCAAGGATATCCATCTTATTGATGAATGCCATACGTGGTACGTTGTATGTGTCAGCCTGACGCCATACGTTTTCTGACTGAGGCTCAACACCACCCTTAGCACAGAATACACCGATTGCACTATCAAGCACACGAAGGGAACGCTCTACCTCTACAGTAAAGTCAACGTGTCCCGGTGTATCGATAATGTTGATACGATGTTCTCTTGCTCCAGGCATAGTCTTAGCCTCTTTTTGTAATGTCCAATGACATGTTGTAGCAGCAGAAGTAATTGTGATACCTCTTTCCTGTTCCTGCTCCATCCAGTCCATAGTTGCATTACCATCATGTGTATCACCAATCTTATGGTTTACACCTGTATAGTATAAAATACGCTCTGTTGTTGTTGTCTTACCAGCATCAATATGAGCCATGATACCGATATTTCTTGTTTCCGATAACGCATATTCTCTTCCAGCCAATGGTTCTTCCTCCTTTTATATATTTATTTATGCTCCTGCACATTTCTGTTATAAAACAAAACCGCCTACACTATGGTAGGCGGTCATACGCAAATGTAAATCCAACCTACTGCAGCTTATATTCACATATGCGAATCATGGCGATACTACCAACGATAGTGTGCAAACGCCTTGTTTGCTTCTGCCATCTTGTGCATATCTTCTTTCTTTTTAACTGCAGCACCAGTATTGTTTACTGCATCTAAAATCTCATTTGCCAATCTTTCTTCCTGTGTCTTCTCTCCTCTTTTACGAGAATATACAGTTAACCAACGAAGAGCTAATGCTTGTCTTCTGTCTGGTCTTACCTCGATTGGTACCTGATATGTTGCTCCACCGATACGTCTTGCTTTTACTTCAAGAACTGGCATAATGTTATTCATAGCTTCTTCAAAAACTTCCATAGCATCTTTACCAGTCTTCTCAGCTACACGATCAAATGCACCATATACGATTTTCTGTGCAACACCCTTCTTACCGTCTAACATAATGTTGTTGATCAATTTTGTAACAACTTTGTTATTGTAAATAGGATCTGCTAATACATCTCTTTTCTGAATATGTCCTTTACGTGGCACGTTGCTTCCCTCCTTATAAGAATACAATAGTAAGAGTCAAACTCTTATGATTCTTAGGTACTCACAATAATTCTGTGTTCGCGCGCGTCATAATAAATCTATCCCTGCAACCTCAGGATGGGAATATCTATTCCTCATAGTAAAAATTAATCCGGCACTTTTCTTGAATTAGTGTATTGAATTAGTTTCATTTACCTAAATATTATTTTGCGTCTTTAGGTCTCTTTGCTCCGTACTTAGAACGAGCCTGTCTTCTGTTAGCAACACCTGCTGTATCAAGTGTACCTCTAACTACGTGGTATCTTGTACCTGGTAAGTCCTTAACACGACCACCTCTGATAAGAACAACACTATGCTCCTGTAAGTTATGTCCTTCACCTGGAATATAACTTGTTACTTCAATACCGTTTGAAAGACGAACTCTGGCAATCTTTCTAAGCGCTGAGTTAGGCTTCTTAGGTGTAGCAGTTCTAACTGCTGTACAAACACCTCTCTTCTGTGGAGAAGATGTGCTTGTTACCTTCTTATTCAAAGAATTATATCCTCTCTGTAAAGCTGGAGAGTTTGATTTTTTCTCTAATGTCTTTCTACCTTTTCTTACTAATTGGTTAAAAGTTGGCATTAATTTTCACCTCCTGTGGTAATTGTCATCTGTTCCTTATTCTCGGATGAGGTTGCACCCAAGAATTGCACACTCAAAACGCGTGCTATTTGATTGTAGTTTATTTTAAGTAAATTGTCAATGTTTTTTTGTAAAAAAAGAAACGTCGCCATAAACAACGTCTCTTTTTTGTATCTCTTTATGGTAACTATTCAGAACCCTGCTCATATATAGGGAGGCAACTCTATTCGACTGCCTCTATAATGGAACAATCAGCTACTTATATGCCAGCATAACGTATCTAATTGTTCCATTATAGAGGGTTCTGAATAGTTACTCTTTATGAATAAATTACTCTTCTGTCACGGAAATTTCTGTATCGTCTTCCTCTGAAACAAATGCAATATCATCCATCTCCTCTGAAACGATAACTTCTTCCTCTTCTGCCTCTGCTTCTGCAGCAAGCTTCAAAGCCTCTGCTTCTTTTGCCAAACGAATTTCTTCGTCTGTATCCAGTTTTACGGAACGGTAATGCTTCATACCAGTACCAGCAGGAATTAACTTACCAAGTAATACATTTTCTTTTATACCAATCAATGGATCAATTTTTCCTTTGATTGCTGCTTCTGTAAGAACTTTTGTAGTTTCCTGGAAGGAAGCCGCAGATAAGAATGAATTTGTTGCCAAAGAAGCCTTTGTAATACCAAGTAATACCTGTTTCCCTTCTGGAGCAACTTTTCCTTCTGCTGTCAAACGTTCTACTTCATCATCAAAATCAAGAATATCTACCATTGTTCCTGGCAAAAATTCGGAATCTCCATTTGTTTCAATACGGATTTTCTTAAGCATCTGACGAACAATTACCTCTACGTGCTTATCGTTAATTTCAACACCCTGCAAACGGTAAACTCGCTGTACTTCCTGTAACATATAATCCTGTACCGCACGAACACCCTTAATCTTGAGGATGTCATGTGGGTTTACACTACCTTCTGTAAGTTCGTCACCAGCTTCCAAAACATCTCCATCTAATACCTTGATACGAGAACCGTAAGGAATCAGATATGCTTTGGTATCTCCAGTTTCGTGATTTGTAACAATGACCTCTCGTTTCTTCTTTGTGTCATTGATACTTACCGTACCAGCAAATTCTGAGATAATTGCAAGACCCTTAGGCTTTCTTGCCTCAAACAACTCTTCGACACGAGGAAGACCCTGTGTGATATCGTCACCGGCAACTCCACCTGTATGGAATGTTCTCATGGTAAGCTGTGTACCTGGTTCACCGATTGACTGCGCTGCGATAATACCAACAGCTTCACCAACTTGTACTGCCTGACCTGTAGCCATGTTTGCACCATAACACTTCGCACAAACTCCGATGTGAGAACGACAAGTCAATACGTTACGAATCTTAATCTTAGCAGCACTTCCAGCTTCCTGGATTGCCTTTGTAGCAACAATTCTTGCAGCTCGCTTTGGTGTGATCATGTGATTTGCCTTCACAATCATCTCGCCATTGTCATCGTAGATTGTCTCGCAAGAGTATCTTCCTGTAATACGCTCTTCCAATGACTCGATCATTTCTTTTCCATCCATAAATGCACTGATCCACATTCCAGGTATCTCTCTACCTGTTCCTGCACAACAGTCTGTATCACGAATGATCAAATCCTGTGATACATCAACCAAACGACGAGTTAAGTATCCTGAATCGGCTGTACGCAACGCTGTATCGGACAAACCTTTACGAGCACCATGAGCTGAAATAAAGTACTCCAATACGTCAAGACCTTCACGGAAGTTTGACTTAATAGGCAACTCGATTGTTCTACCTGATGTATCAGCCATCAAACCACGCATACCAGCAAGCTGTTTAATCTGCTTATCAGAACCACGGGCTCCAGAGTCAGCCATCATGTAGATGTTGTTATATTTATCCAAACCACTCAATAGAGCGTGAGTTAACTCATCATCTGCTTCTTTCCATGTCTCAATTACTGCTTTATAACGCTCTTCTTCAGTTGTAAGACCACGACGGAAGTCTTTTGTAATCTTCTCAACAGTCTTCTCAGCGTCATCCAACAACTGTTTCTTAGAAGCAGGCACTGTCATATCAGAAATCGATACGGTCATAGCAGCCTTTGTAGAATACTTATAACCCAATGCCTTAATGTTATCTAAGGTTTCAGCTGTCTTTGTCGCACCATGGGTATTGATACATTTCTCAAGGATCTGCTTCAACTGTTTCTTACCAACATGGAAATCAACTTCCAGCTTAAATCTATTTTCTGGCTTCGTTCTATCTACAAATCCAAGATCCTGAGGAACGATTTCATTGAAGATCAAACGTCCCATTGTAGTTTCAATGATTTCATAATCTTCTGTTCCATCCTCATTAATCTCAGACATACGTACTTTAATCTTCTGATGCAAAGTAATATCACCATTCTCATATGCAAGCAATGCATCATTCTTTTCATAGAAGTAATGCCCCATTAAATCCATTGGCGTACAGATAATATATCTGTCATCACTTACCTGGAATTTAATCATAGTATCCACATTGATCTTTCCTTCGCTAGTAGCGGTTGGAAGATCTGCGATAATCTCTTCCTGAGTAGTATAAACATGCTCAATACTCTCGCCTAACTCTTTGTTACCCGAATGATCTACCATCTTACCCATAGTTAAGTAGTAAATACCAAGTACCATATCCTGTGAAGGAACGGCTACTGGACCTCCATCTGAAGGCTTCAACAAGTTATTTGGTGAAAGCAGCAAGAATCTACACTCAGCCTGAGCTTCCACTGACAATGGAAGGTGAACAGCCATCTGGTCTCCATCGAAGTCGGCATTAAATGCAGTACAAACCAATGGATGAAGCTTAATTGCTTTTCCTTCTACTAAAGTAGGCTCGAATGCCTGAATACCAAGTCTATGAAGTGTAGGAGCACGGTTTAACATAACAGGATGCTCCTTAATTACTTCTTCAAGAATATCCCATACTTCTGGCTGTAATCTCTCAACCATCTTCTTAGCCGACTTAATATTGTGTGCAGTTCCCTGTGCCACAAGATTACGCATAACAAAAGGCTTGAACAACTCAATTGCCATTTCCTTAGGCAAACCGCACTGGTAAATCTTAAGTTCTGGTCCGACTACGATAACGGAACGTCCTGAATAGTCAACACGCTTACCCAACAAGTTCTGACGGAAACGTCCCTGCTTACCCTTTAACATATCAGATAAAGACTTAAGAGCACGGTTTCCAGGTCCGGTAACCGGTCTACCTCTTCTACCGTTGTCAATCAAAGCATCAACGGCTTCCTGAAGCATTCTTTTTTCATTACGAACAATAATATCCGGCGCTCCAAGATCCAACAATCTCTTCAAACGGTTATTACGATTAATGATACGACGATAAAGATCGTTCATATCTGATGTTGCAAAACGTCCACCATCCAACTGTACCATAGGACGAATATCTGGTGGAATTACAGGAATAACAGTAAGAACCATCCACTCTGGTTTATTTCCAGACAAACGGAAGGCTTCTACAACTTCCAATCTCTTAATAATTCTTGCACGCTTCTGTCCTGTTGCATTTACTAATTCTCTCTTTAATTCAACAGATTCTTTCTCAAGGTCAATGGATTGCAAAAGCTCATAAATAGACTCTGCACCCATTCCTACACGGAATGAACCGTATCCAAATTTTTCTACTGCTTCCTGGTATTCTCTCTCTGTTAATACCTGCTTATACTGTAAATCGGATTTTCCTGCATCTAATACAATATAAGAAGCGAAGTACAATACCTTTTCCAATGTTCTTGGAGAAAGATCCAAAATAAGTCCCATACGACTTGGAATTCCTTTAAAATACCAAATGTGAGAAACTGGTGCTGCAAGCTCGATGTGTCCCATTCTTTCACGACGAACACTTGCTTTTGTAACTTCTACGCCACAACGGTCACATACAACACCCTTATAACGGATTTTTTTGTATTTTCCACAGTGACATTCCCAGTCCTTGCTTGGTCCGAAAATCTTCTCACAGAACAAGCCATCTTTCTCTGGTTTTAATGTTCTATAGTTAATTGTCTCTGGCTTCTTTACTTCTCCACGAGACCATTCTCTAATTCTCTCTGGTGAAGCAAGTCCAATCTTAATTGCATCATACGTCAAACTTGGTTCTGCATTTGTATTGCTGATATCTGGCATACCCGGCGCTCCCTTCGTCTGTCAGTGTGCCAGATTATCTGACACACTGAAATCTATTGTTAACACTCTGCGTTTTTAGTCATCTAAACCATCCATAGCATCGCTATCTGTATCTTCAAATATCTCTAACATTTCCATCTCGTCATTCAACTCTTCTACCGAAGTAGCTTCTCTGTATCCTGCGTTCTTGAAATCTTCGGTCTCGTCAACCGGTGCTCTTTCTCCTTCGATGATCGGAGTCAGATCCTCATCACCATAATCAATGTTCTCAGACATCTGAATCTCTTGTCCATTTTCATCTAAAACGGTAACATCCAATGCTAATGACTGTAATTCCTTCAACAATACCTTGAAGGATTCTGGAATACCTGGTTCTGAAATATTCTCACCCTTGATGATTGCTTCGTATGTCTTCACACGACCAACCACATCATCGGACTTCACAGTAAGGATTTCCTGCAAGGTATGAGCCGCACCATATGCTTCCAATGCCCAAACCTCCATCTCTCCGAAACGCTGTCCACCAAACTGTGCTTTACCACCTAACGGCTGCTGTGTTACCAGTGAGTATGGTCCAGTCGAACGAGCATGAATCTTATCGTCTACCAAATGGTGAAGTTTCAAATAATGCATGAAACCAACGGTTACTGCACCATCAAAATATTCACCTGTTCTACCGTCACGAAGACGAACCTTACCATCACGGTTGATTGGCACACCTGCCCATTCTTTTCTATATTCTTCATTTGTAAGTAAGTAATCCATAACTTCTGGATCTAACTTATCTTCGTATTTTGCTTTAAAGTCTTCTAATGATGTATTTACATAATCATTGGCCATCTCTAATGTATCCATGATATCATGCTCGTTTGCACCATCAAATACCGGTGTAGCAACATTAAAACCAAGTACTTTAGAAGCCAATGACAAGTGAATCTCTAACACCTGTCCAATGTTCATACGAGAAGGCACACCCAATGGGTTCAATACGATATCAAGTGGACGACCATTTGGAAGGAATGGCATATCTTCAACTGGGAGTACGCGTGAAACCACACCCTTGTTACCATGACGACCAGCCATCTTATCTCCAACCTGAATTTTTCTCTTCTGAGCAATATAAATTCTTACGCACTGATTTACACCAGGAGAAAGTTCATCGCCATTCTCTCTTGTAAATACTTTCGCATCAATAACAATACCAAACTCTCCATGAGGCACACGTAACGAAGTATCTCTTACTTCTCTCGCTTTCTCACCGAAGATCGCACGTAACAGTCTCTCTTCCGCAGTCAATTCTGTCTCTCCCTTTGGAGTAACCTTACCTACCAAAATATCTCCTGCACGCACTTCTGCACCAATACGGATGATACCTCTTTCGTCCAGATCCTTTAACGCATCATCACCAACACCCGGCACATCTCTTGTAATTTCTTCTGGTCCTAATTTTGTATCACGAGCCTCTGCCTCATATTCTGTGATATGAACAGATGTGTATACATCATCTCTTACAAGACGTTCACTTAACAATACCGCATCTTCGTAGTTGTAACCTTCCCAGGTCATGAATCCGATTAATGGATTCTTACCTAAAGCAATTTCTCCGTTAGATGTACATGGACCATCTGCAATCACCTGTCCAGCCTTTACAGCATCGCCATTGTTTACAATCGGTCTCTGATTCATACAGTTTCCTTGGTTGCTTCGGATAAACTTCTCTAACCTGTAAGTTACATCTTTTCCATCGTTGTTCGTTATAACGATTTCATTGGAAGCTGCTTTCTTAACAATACCGTCTTCTTTTGCTACTACACAGTCTCCTGAGTCAACCGCAGCTTTTCTTTCCATACCAGTACCAACAACAGGTGACTCTGTCACAAGCAATGGTACCGCCTGACGCTGCATGTTTGACCCCATCAGAGCACGGTTCGCATCATCGTTCTCCAAGAAAGGAATCATGGCTGTAGCCACTGAGAATACCATCTTAGGGGATACGTCCATAAGATCGATCTTCTTCTTTTCGAACTGTGATGTTTCTTCACGGAAACGACCAGATACATTGTTATTAATAAAATAACCATTCTCATCTAACGCTTCGTTAGCCTGAGCAACGATATACTTATCTTCTTCGTCAGCAGTAAGGTATACAACCTCATCTGTAACTCTCGGGTTCTCTGGATCTGTCTTGTCCATCTTACGGTATGGAGCTTCAATAAATCCATACTCGTTGATACGAGCATAAGAAGCCAATGAATTGATCAAACCGATGTTAGGACCTTCCGGGGTCTCAATCGGACACATTCTACCATAATGCGAGTAGTGAACATCTCGAACCTCGAAACCTGCACGATCTCTTGAAAGACCACCTGGTCCCAATGCTGACAGACGTCTCTTATGAGTCAACTCACTAAGTGGGTTATTCTGATCCATGAACTGTGACAACTGAGAACTTCCGAAGAATTCTTTTACAGCTGCAGTTACCGGCTTAATATTCACCAATGACTGTGGAGTAATTCCCTCCATATCCATAGTTGTCATTCTCTCACGAACCACTCTTTCCATTCTGGAAAGACCGATTCTATACTGGTTCTGTAACAACTCACCAACCGCACGAATACGACGATTTCCCAAGTGGTCGATGTCATCATCATTACCAATACCATACTCTAAATGCATGTTATAGTTAATAGAAGCAAAGATATCTTCTTTTGTGATATGCTTTGGAATCAAATCATCAATGTCACGCTCCATAGCTGCACGGATCGCTTCCATGTCACCTTCACATTCTTCTAAAATTCCCTTCAAGACCGGATAAAATACCTTCTCACGGATACCAATTTCTGCTACATCAAAATCTACATACTCATTGGCATCTACAGCAAGATTTGATAATACCTTTTCATTTCTCTCTTCGGTCTGAACCATTACATAAGGTATAGCCGCATTCTGAATCTTGTCTGCAAGTTCATCTGTCACCATAGTTCCTGCCTCAGCAATCACTTCACCAGTCTCTGTGCTGACAGCATCCTCTGCAAGTACAAAACCTGTAATACGGTTACGGAATGCTAATTTCTTATTAAATTTATATCTACCAACCTTTGCCAAGTCATATCTTCTTGGATCAAAGAACATACTATTCAATAAACTTTCTGCACTATCTACAGATAATGGCTCACCTGGACGCAGTTTCTTATATAACTCCAGCAAACCATCGTTGTAGTTGTCAGATGTATCTTTTGCAATACTTGCTAAAATCTTTGGTTCCTCACCAAATACTGCTATAATTTCCTCATTGGTTCCAAGCCCCAATGCACGAAGCAATACGGTGATCGGTACCTTTCTATTTCTATCTACACGAACATAGAATACATCATTTGAGTCTGTCTCATACTCCAACCAAGCACCACGGTTTGGAATTACAGTAGAAGAGAACAACTCTTTTCCGATCTTGTCATGTCCAATTGCATAGTAGATACCAGGGGAACGAACTAACTGGCTAACAATAACTCGCTCTGCACCGTTGATCACGAACGTACCAGTATCTGTCATCAATGGCAGATCACCCATGAAAATGTCATGCTCATTGATTTCATCAGTTTCTTTATTATGAAGTCTTACTCGTACTTTAAGTGGAGCTGCGTATGTGGCATCACGCTCTTTACACTGCTCTACCGTATACTTAACGTTCTTCTCGTCATCACATAATACAAAACTCACAAAATCCAAAGAAAGATTCCCTGTGTAATCTGTGATTGGAGAAATATCTCTGAAAACTTCATTTAGTCCTTCTTCCAAGAACCACTTGTAAGAATCGGTCTGAACTTCAATTAAGTTCGGCATCTCAAGAACTTCTTTTTGTCTAGAGAAACTCATTCTTACACTGTTACCAATTTTAATTGGACGAATTCTGTTTTTTTCCATTGACGTTTTCACCCCTTGATTTTTTTATATGTATCCTCTATGCATTTTCCTGCATTTGGACGGGACACTGTTCTATTTTTTACTTATCCATTCCAATCCGCTTGATTGATTAAAATGCATAAGTCACCATAATAGTGCATTTTCCATACTATCACGATTTCGTCAATCTGTCAAGCCACTTTTTCACCTTTTGTGAATAATAAGTATTAGTTCAGGTAGCCCTTGCACACATTGCTGTGCAAAGACGTATGAAAGTGTAAATTAGGTGTGACTCACAGCAATTTGCATGCGTAAGCCTGCTGTGAGCCGTAACAGGACAACCCCTGGCTGAACTGTTACAATTACAACACCACCTGCTTATCCAAATAAACCGAATACAAAATCTGTTCTTTCACTTTTTTCCCGGTTAACTGTTCCAAAGCCCTCTTATAATACTTAAGCTGCTCTGCATATTTCTTTGCTAATTGCTCTGACGTAGACACCCGATCCGTCTTATAGTCTACAATCACCAGCTGTCCTTCTTCCTCAAAATACGCATCTATAATTCCCTGCACAAGAACAAACTCTTCACTGTCCCATTCTTCCTTTATCTGCTTTGCAGGAATACCAATTACAAATGGCTGTTCTCTCCACAGACGATTTTGCTGTTTCGCCTTCTCCATTCTCTTCCCTAATTCCGATTTTGTAAACTCATAAATTTTATCTGGCTTGATTATAAGTTTCTCTTCCTCGGTCAAAAACCCACAACATACCAATCGGTTCAATTCCTCTGTCACATCTTCCAAACGATTCACCTGGTCTATCTGCAGCTTTTCAAATACTTTATGATAAAGGGTACCCCGGCTGGCTCCGGAAATTGTTTCCTCTTCTTTCATAAATACAGGTAACGGCACCTCATTTGGTTCCGACTCTGCCTGAAATTTTAACTCACCCATTTCCTCCTGCTCCAGCAGTTCCATAGCACTGTGCTTTAACTCCGATACGGTCATTTTACTTTTTATTTCTTTTTCCTTTTCATATTTATATAGGAAACTTTCTCTTTCATTTATTTTTTGTTGCAGCCCTTCATGAAAATGCCGTCCCGGATTCCAGCTGGTCAACTGGCCCATTTTTACTACTGCTTTTATCTGTTCCTTCATTTCGTACTGAACCAGGTTAGAAAGGGTATACTGTCGCATTTCAAATTCACCAGAAGCACTCTCAAGTACCACAGGCGCTACCCAGTCTAAATAATTTTTGGCATTCACTCTTGTAAAATAATCCATCTGCCCATTTTGTAAGTGCCAGCCGTCTATGGTTTCCAGCTTGTCCACCACGCCAGCCATAATCAATTTTTCCTTTGCTCTGGTCAATGCAACATATAACACTCGAAGTTCTTCTCCCATATTCTCCAAAACATTTTGCTTTGCAATTACATTTTTTATAAGAGACTTCACTTTTGTTCGTTTTTCATAATCAATCAGATCTGCTCCTATTCCTAAATCCAAGTGAAGCACCAATTTACTCATAGAGTCCTGATTATTGAATCCTTTTCCCATAGCTCCCACAAATACTACCGGAAACTCCAACCCCTTACTCTTATGGATACTCATAATTCGAACTGCATTTCCCGTGGTAGCTGTTCCCACTGCCTCCCCAAAATCCACTTCATATTTGTGAAGTTTTTCAATATAACGATTAAAGTGGAACAAGGTACTCATCTGGGCTGCTTCCATGTCTAGTGCCTTTTGTACCAGCATATCCAGGTTATCCTTTCTCTGCGCACCATTTGGCATGACAGAAACATACTCATAAAATCCAGTCTCTTCATAAATTTCTTCTAATAAAAGATGGATTGGTGTATAGATTACCTTCTCTCTCATTTTTTCTATCTTTTTGCAAAAAGCATCCAACCGCCTGCTTAATTCCACCTGGACTCCATTCCGCTCTGCATCTTCATATTCATACAATCCACTGTAAGCCTCCACTGCCTCATACCATGGACAGTCCGGATATCGACTTCGAATCACAGCCATTGCCTCTGCAGTAAATCCTCCGATCATGGAACGCATAACCGCAGTCAAAGGAATCTCCTGTCTTGGATTATCCAGAACTTTCAATAATTGCAAAATGGTACGAATTTCAAAGGTAGAAAAATATCCGGTTCTGGTGTCAGTATATACGGGTATTCCTAAATTTTTCAAAGTTTCCAGATACACATCCGAATACCCTGACATACTGCGCAACAATATGGCAATATCTCCATATCCACAAGTTCTTAATTCGCCAGACTTTTTGTCCACAACCTGTAGTCCGTTCTCTCCATCTACTAATTCTTTTATTCTAGCTGCTACCATACGTGCTTCCAATTCCACTTTCGTTGCAGTCACTGCATCTTCCTCTTTAGAAGCACCCTCTTCCTCTGCTGTCTCTGGGCAATACAATAACAGTTCCGTAGTTTTGGAGCTTCTGTCACTTTCCGGAAAACTTTCATTTCCCAGATACAAAGCTGCATCCTTATCATATTCCACATTTCCAAGAGAACGCTTCATGATCACCTCAAAAATTTCATTTACAGTGTTTAATACCACCGATCTGCTTCGAAAGTTTTTGTGAAGATCGATTCTTTGATATTTACTCTCTTCCATGGAATAGGTGTCATACTTTTCCATAAAAAGTTCCGGTCTTGCCATTCGAAACTTATAAATGCTCTGCTTCACATCGCCTACCATGAAAAGATTAGGATTCTCAGGTTCCTTTTTGGCAATGCTTCGCAAAATAGTCTCCTGTACTTCATTGCTATCCTGATACTCATCCACCAGAATTTCTGCAAACAAATCTCTGTATTGCTCTGCAACGGCTGTAGGCTCCTTTGTTTGTGGATCCAAAAGAATCGATAAGGCAAAATGCTCTAAGTCATTAAAATCTACCACACGCCTTTCTTCCTTTTCCCTGGCAAAAGCATCCTTAAATTCCTTTACCAAATCTAGCAATGTATTCATAGGAAACTGCAACTGACACATATCTTCGTACATCTGATCTGCACTTTGGAAAAAGAATTTCTTCTTGAGGTCCTCTACCGCTGCCTTATAGCTGTCACGCATGGCTTTTGCCGCTTTCTTTTTGTCCTCATCCACATCCTGTCCCTTTTTCGTAGACAATCTACTCCAGGAAAGATTCTGCATATATTCCGAAAGCGCACCATAAGTCCTGCAACCCAGTATTCCCTCCAACACCTCTTTATCCTGAATAAAATTATCCATGTAAGTAACCGGTCCGTAAGGCGACACAGCCAGTTCCAAGGCATTTTTGTTCATCACCAAGATATCCTCTGTAATCTGCTTCACATAATCCATCAACAACTGTATCCAATGGCTCTGTTCCATTTCTTCCTTACTCTCATAGGAAAAATTAGCCTTCTTTGAATCTAACCAGACCTCCGGCCATGGCGCACTCATAGAGAACTCATAAAGCTGTAAAATCAGCTCCTGTAGTCCAGCGTCGCTCTTAGCACTGGAATAACACTCCACTAATTCCACAAATGCCTTGTCTTCTTTCTTTAAGACATACCCCCCTGCTTTCTCCGCTTTTTTCTTCTCGTTGTATTTTTTATAATGTACCTCAAAAATATTTGTGATGATATCATTTTTCATCAATTTTAATTCCGTCTCATCTCCAATGCGAAAACTAGGATCCATTCCAATCTCATTAAAATGATTTCTTATGACACTCTGACAAAAACTGTGAAACGTACAAATCTGTGCATTTCGAACTAAGGTAACCTGTCTTCTAAGATGCATATTGTCCGGTTCCTGTTCTACTTTTTTCTCCAATGCGGTTGCAATTCTCTCACTCATTTCTGCCGCTGCAGCATTGGTAAAGGTAACTACCAACAATCGATCAATATCTACCGGATTTTCCTTATCCGAGATCATAGTGATAATACGTTCCACCAATACAGCTGTCTTTCCGGAACCTGCTGCCGCAGATACCAGAATATTTCGATTCCGAAGGTCGATTACCTTTTGCTGCTCCTCTGTCCAGGACACTTTACTCTCTGTCTTCCCCATTATTCTTCTCCCTTCTTCTCTTCCAGTTCCTTTCTCATGCATTCCCATGCTTCCTTATTATCTATTTCTGCCAGCTTGCGAAAATGATTTCCAGGCAGCCTGGTATCAAAATTACAGACCGCAGCATACGCACAGTAGTCACAGGCAGTATTCTTTCCCTTTTGATATGGATTCACCTCTACGGTTCCATCCAGAATTTCCACTGCATTGTTTTTGATTCTTTCTTTGGCATATTCGCTCATAACCTGAAAATTATCCTTTGAAGCTACCTTGGCATTTCTACCGTAAGCTCCACTGCTTACTGTATCTACCGGAATGACCCAGGATTTTACAGACGGATTTAATTGCTCTCCGTTTCCAAATGCCTGATCCAACATAGACACCACATGCACATCATCATTTACCAGACCATTCATTTTCAGTTCTTTTAACAATGCTGCATCCACTTTCTCCTCACTTGCCCGTTCCACAACCGGATCATCAATATTGTAGTAAAAAATCCCCGCCGGCAGGATTTCTTTTCCCTTGTATTTTTCTTTTTCCAAATCCATGGCAGCATTCAAATACACAACTAACTGCATCTGCAAACCATAATAGAGATTTACAATATCAAACTTCATTTGTCCGGTCTTGTAATCTACTACCTTCACATAAACCTTGTCCTCTTCTTCCAAAAGATCCATTCGATCTATCTGTCCCTGTAGACGCAACATCCGATCCTCACCCAGATCCATTTTAGTAGAAGCCAGTCCATCCATAGTTTCAAAATGCAATTCATAGCCTTTTGGCTCAAATTTCCCCTGCTTAAGCTGTTCTGCTAGTGCCCACATAGTTCTCTTCAGCATACGCTCCATTCGTTCCACCAGATATACCGCCTGTTCGTTGCTCTCTAATATTGCATTCTCGTAATCAGTCGTCACCTCCAAAAGACACTTTTCCACAACAAGATCCATCTGCTCTCTCGTTGCTTCTCTCCAGCTTGTGCCACTCTTCTCCAACTCTTTTGGGAAAATACGGAGTACCCTGTGAAAGACATTTCCAAAGTCTACATTTCCAAAATGATACTCATAACGCTCTCTAAGCTGTAACCCATACTGCAAAAAGTGTGCATAGGCGCAGGCTGCATATCGTTCTACTCTGGTGACACTGTTTTTCATCTCTTTTCCATACAGTGCATTTGCCACCTGTTTTGAAAGATTATTCTCCTGATTGTCAAATCCTACTCCTCGAATCCAAAGTTCCCTGTCTTCCTTCCACTCTTCCTTTGAAGAATAAAAACTGTACAGTTCTTTCCACCAATCTGCCAGCTGGGTATTCTCAACTTCCCGCATTCCGTCCAGCACATATGCTTTTCCGTAATCCACACCCAGCATCTGTTCCATCTCTTCCTCTGTAAGCTCTGCATCCAGACAAATTCTTTTTTCTTCTTCCACCGGAAGATTTGGAAAAATTCTTCGAACACTTCTCACAAGACTGGACGGCATAGCAGCCTTTCCTTCCTGATCTGTTTTATGATACGTCAAAAATAATTTCTGGTTTGGCTTTGTCATATTTAAATAGAAATAAAACTGTTGGGTAAATGCAGTTTCTCTAGGAGTGGGTGCTAATGTAATCTGATTTTGCGCCAGCTTTTCTCTTTCCATATCTGAGAGAATCCCACCCTTTGAACTTACACTTGGCACAATTCCTTCATTGACACCAAGAAAAAACAACGCCTTAATATCCTTTAATCTTGTTCTCTCAATGTCACCGACTACAACCTGCTCTACTCCCGGCGGGATCAATCCTACTTTTACCTCTGCAAACCCGGTTTCCAGCAATTCACTGTATTCCTGCAACGTAACTTTTTCGTCTCCCAACAACTGCACCAATTTATCGAAAATACCCAGAACCAGCTCATATACCTGGTCATATTCTTTTGCCAGCAACATTTCCCCCTGCTCTTCAAACTTCTCCTTATAGGCTTGAAGCTTATGATAGATTTGTTGCTTTACCATCAAATCATGTAAGGCTCTGGTATAGCATTCCACGGTCTGAGTCTTTTTCTTAAACACTTCTCTTGCCTGTTCCAACATCTCCACTACTAAAGTTCTATTTTCATTTAACAGGGCAAAATACTCCTGTTCCTCCCCTTCTTCCATGACCTTTGACTTATGCCGTTTACACCATTCGGTATCCCATTTTTTGAAACCTCTTATCCCCAGTTCCAGTACATGATTTTCCATTTTATCCACATTTTCCATTTCCACATCCACTAATCCACAACGCAAAAATCGAAACATGCTCTCGTAATCAAAATCCTTTTGAAACAACTGTATCACTGTGCGCAAGTATTCTACCAAAGGATTCTTTCCTATGTCTTTTTTATAGTCAATAAAGCATGGAATATTCCCTCTCTTACATGCTTTGTCTAATATTCGTCCATAAGTCTCCATATCTCCCGTAACAATGGCAATATCCCGATAACGGTATCCTTCCTCCCGAAGCAGTTTTGACATCTCTCTGAGGGCAAAATCCACTTCTCCCTGAATATCCTTGGCAGCATACAGACAGATATCATCCTGGTCCATTTCCTTATGGCCCGCTTGTATATACTGTTCATAAGGTGTCAATGAAAATCGGAACAAATTATGCTCTAGACATGCCAACTGCGTACTATTTCGAAATCGATAAGGAACCTGTTCATCCAGTGTAATTTCCTTATTTATGGGAATCCTCTGATTTTCTGCAATCTCCACAAGCTTGTCTATGGTCTGTCTGGATAAATGAAATAACGAAACCTCTTCCTTCTGCAAAGCCGGACTTTCTTTTGGATCTATGGTCACTGTTACCCACACATTTTCACACATGCTCATTAATTTTTCCAACAAGCGATACTGCACAGGGGTAAATCCAGTAAATCCATCAAATGCTAAGGTAGCATTTTTTAGCAGCTCGGTTTGATCCAACTGTTGTATCAAAGCATCCAGAATTTCCTCTGTGGTAATATATTTATCTGCTAACTGTTCCTCAAATCCATGATAGATCACCTGCATATCCTCAAGTTTTCTCTGAAGCATAGGCTCTTTTTTCGTCAATTCCAGCATCTGCTGTATCCCATCATCTTTTATGTCATATTGATAAAACTCAGACAGAAGCGACTTAATTTCACTGACATATCCTGGTTTATGTGCATAGTTTTTAAAAATTTGCAGTTCTTCCTTTTTTTCCGTAATTACACGACGGACAAGCATACTTTTTCCCGTATCCTCAAGAATGGTACGCTTCATTCCTCCCTGTTCTTCAAACACGCGATATGCCAGACGCATAAAGCTCAGAATATCTATATTTATAATTCCATGATTTGGATGCAGTTCCACCAAATCCCTCTGGGTCTGCATTGTAAACTGCTCCGGAACAATAATAAAATAGTTCTTTTCCGGATACTTCATGGATTCCTCAATAATCTTTTCATACAGCAAATGAGATTTGCCTGCTCCACTTTTTCCCAATACAAATTGTAATGCCATTCTCCGCTCTCCCTCTTTGTCTTTTTCGTATTTTCATTATACCATGTATGATTTCCAATTCCCAAACAAATTCTTTCAAGCCCATATAAAACAGGTAACAGTTCAGCCAGGGGCTGTCCTGTTACGGCTCACAGCAAGCTTACGCATGCAAATTGCTGTGAGCCACGCCCAATTTACACTTTCATACGTCCTTGCACAGCGATGTGTGCAAGGACTACCTGAACTGTTACTAAAACAGGCTCTATTCAAACCATCCGTTTAAATAAAGCCCGTATTCCAACAATTATTTCCAAAATATAACAGTTCAGCCGATAGCTGAACTGTTACTCACTTTTTTCATGTTTATCTAGAACATTCCACACATATTCGCACTATTTTACTTTTACCTTACATTTTAAGGTCTTTCCCTTAACCTTTGCTGTAATTACTGAATTTCCTTTTTTGATACCTTTTACCATCCCATTCTTCACAGTTGCGATCTTGTTCTTTGAACTTGCCCAGGTTACTTTTCCTTTTACACCTGTCACTTTTAATTTACTGGTTTTTCCAACCTTCAAAGTAATCTTATCATCACTGAGTACCGCACCATTTTTCACTTTTACTTTACACTTTAGTGTGTAGTAAACCGTCTCTCCAGTCGTCTCTTCGTCCCATGTCTCTTCTGTTTCTACATCCGTTACTGCTCCATCATCTTCAACAACTGCATCATCTGCTACAGATTCTTCAAAATATGCGAATTCATCTGAACTTTCTGCATCGTCTTCATTGTACACAGTGCAAGCAACTTTAGCTGTAATCACAGCCGTTCCATTTTTCTTTGCCGTTACTTTTCCATTGGAGTTTACATTTGCCACTGCTTTTTTATTACTCTTCCATGTAATATCATCATAATCTCCATCCACTTCCAATGTAGCAGATGAACCAACGGATAAATTCAATTTTTCTTTTGAGAGTTCTAACTCTTCTTCCTCGTACCCTTCATCATACTCTTCTTCGTACTCGTCTCCCAAATCCTCTACAACAACTTCCTCTTCTACAACTTCATCATCCGCAAGAGCTGTCATCCCACCTCCAGATAAGGATAAATCTGCAACCAACGCTACTGACAATGCCACCACTACTACTTTCTTAAATAACTCCATCTTTCTCATATAACATTCCTCCTCATTGAATACAAATCTTCCACAACTCTTCCATCTACATGCCTCTGCTCCCCCTACCCCTAAGGAATTGATCTCTAGTTTCCATACTAACACGAATCGGAAACGAACCCCACGGAGCATCTTCGCTTTACGGATTTACGGAACAAACTTCCTTGTCTGACATAAGGCTGACACAAAGTTTTTTTCCAACCATCCCTCATATATCAATTGTAAAACATTGCCATTCCAACAAAAACCCCGAACATATGTATTGTCAGTTTAAAGATTTATACTTACTTTTCACCAATTTATTTCATTTTTTTCGTCATTATGCACAATAAAGTTACATTCTTTTTCTTTTTTCCGACCTTGAACCCTCTTCTGTAACTGCGACTTTTGTCCTATTTTGTAACCTTTTTGTAACCACATTCCCCCAAGAAACAAGAAACTCTGGAAATAAAAAAGAGGCTTTATTAGAAAATTTCCTTTCTAATTAAAGCCTCTTTTTTCTCTACCGTTCTGATTTTCTCTGTGCATAAATTCTGGCAAACAATTCCTCTTCTGTTTCTTCCTCATGCTTGATGGTTTTCTCCTGCTCCGGTTCTTTATAATGTTTGTTAATCTTAAGTGTATTTGTATTTGCCAAATACTCCACTCTTCCTTTATTCAATACCTTATCATATACGGTCTGCTCTGTGACAGCCATACTTAACTCATTGATCAACTCAAATTTCTCGTCCCTTTTCATACTCTAACACCTTGCCCTTTCTTCCTGTCTGTTTATACCAATAATCGTAGCTATCCGGTCCCCCTCATATCATATACTTCTTTCTATAATTTACTATAATCGAGAAATTTTACAATGTCAATCTATTCCAGTATTACTGTGCACAGTTTCGTAACAGATCCCTTTGAACAATAAGACAGATGTTTGATTGGATGAGAGCTAATGCATATAAGAACCGAAGTTCCCTAGAAAAATAACAAAACAGCCCACCTTGCGCTATGCACAAAGCAGGCTGCCCTATGTTCCGATAAAAATTATTCAGAAATTGCTCCAACTGGACAAGCTCCAGCACATGCTCCGCATGAGATGCAAGCAGCTTCATCAATTTCAAACTTTCCATCGCCTTCAGCGATAGCACCAACTGGACATCCGCCAGCACAGCTACCACATGAAATACAATCGTCAGAAATTACGTATGCCATGATGTTTTCCTCCTTTTCTTATGTCTTTCTTGAATTATAATACAAATCTATCTATTCTACAAGCAATTTTATCCCCTTGACGATTTATTTTTCTTCGCATATAATTTTTCTACAGACTTATTCTGTATGAAACAGTAGACTTTAGAAATTTTTTCTATTCTTTTTTATGTTTTATACATATTGTAAGTCAGAAACAAAAGCATATATTTGCCTTTTTTACAAAAAATATTTTTGTAATAACGAAGATTTTTGTAAGCTACAAATTTTATCATGTAATGTCAACAATACGAATGGAGGATTTAATTATGGCAACTATTTCAAAAGAAATGTTAATGGGCGAAATCTTAGACACAGATGCACGCGTAGTACCTGTATTATTGGATGCAGGAATGCATTGTGTTGGTTGTCCTTCTCATCAGTTTGAAAGCTTGGAGGAAGCATGCATGGTACATGGTATCGATGTAGATGAATTGGTATCCAAATTAAACGAAACAATCAACGCTTAATCTTAGTTTAATATTGTATGCTTATGGGCTGTATACTTGACAATATTTTTGCATGTATACAGCCCATATTTTTTCTAAAATACACCCATTGATTTTCTTCTCCGTTTTTTTCTACTTTGCTTCGCCCGGATCATCTCATCAATTTTTCGATAATGGGCTTCCGCCTTTTCCTCCTGCTGGCGAAATTGATAATCCAATTCTTTTGTCATTTGTGTTCCCACTTCTTTTGCAATCTCCTTTGACATATTTTTCGTATTTTCTTCTAAAACCTGCTTCATTACATTTCCCATGAGGGTGGCAAACTGACTGACCTTTGTATCCGGTTCCACTTTTTTCTCATTAATTGGCAAATTCACTTTATGGGAAATGACTACTTCGGTCCCTTCCTGCTCAGATAATTTTGCATTGAGATCTGCACATAACTTTTTCTGAAGATTATCCGGAAGTTGTTCTATTTTGTCCATTTTCGGCAACATTACTTTAATGGCTTTCAACTGAAATCCCTGACTTTTTAATCGTTTTATATCATTAATCATTCCAATTTCGTTTTCTCCATAAGAACGATGCCCCTGCGCATTTCTTGGAATATGTAATTCTAATTCCTCCTCCCAGTATCGCAATACCCTAGGCTCCACCTCCACTTTTTTTGATACATCCGAAATACTCAAATTTACTTGTTCCATCTTATCTACTCCCTTCTATATTAAAAAATGAAAAAATATTTACCAAAATATTTCCTATAACAAAAAAAGAGCCCCAGATAGCACTTTTTCGTGCGATTTTCTGAAGCTCCTTGTTTTCTTTTTTCCTATGTCTGTAATCATTATAGATGGACTTGTCCTGCTGCGCAAGAATAACTCATCGTAAAATTCCGACAAAAGTCATTCTCCCGTTACTGTTCCCATTACATTTGATCCATAAGATTTACCATTTCAATTGCAGAAAGGGCACAGTCATATCCCTTATTTCCTGCTTTTGTACCGGCACGCTCAATGGCCTGCTCAATGTTTTCTGTAGTTACAATTCCGAATAAAACCGGAACACCAGTATTTAGTCCTACCTGGGCAACACCCTTTGATACTTCGTTACAAACATAATCATAATGCGTAGTTGCTCCACGAATTACAGTTCCCAAACAGATCACTGCGTCATACTTTCCGGAAGCTGCCATTTTCTGTGCCACTGCAGGGATCTCAAATGCACCAGGTACCCATGCTGCCGTAATATTTTCCTCTTCTACCCCATGACGAACCAAACCATCCACTGCTCCGCCTAACAATTTACTTACAATAAACTCATTAAAACGAGACGCGATAATCCCTACCTTCATTCCTTCTTTTGCTACTAATTTTCCTTCCATTACATTGATTGCCATAATTCTTATCTCCTTTTCTCTTTGTGTTTGTTTATAATTCAGTTCCAGTTAAACCTGCATTACGAAAATGCCAGAATATACATTTCCTAATCCAATTGGATTTCCTGAAATACATGTCCCATTCTCTCCTTCTTAACTTTCAGGTAATCCAAATCATGTTTCTGTGGTGCAATTTCAATGGGTACTCTTTTATTCACCTTCAACCCAAACCCGTCTAAACCATAGATTTTACTAGGATTGTTAGTAAGCAGGTTAAGTGACTTTACACCTAGATCTCTTAAAATTTGTGCACCTACCCAATACTCCCGAAGGTCCGGCGCAAATCCAAGCTTTATATTAGCGTCCACCGTATCGTAACCCTCTTCCTGTAATTGATATGCTTTCAATTTATTGATTAATCCAATGCCTCTTCCTTCCTGTCTCATGTAAAGAAGAATACCTCTTCCCTCTTTTTCAATCTGTCTCATAGCCTGTGCAAGCTGCTCCCCACAGTCACAACGGTTGGATCCAAAGACATCCCCTGTCAGACACTCCGAATGCACACGGCAAAGTACTTCTTCCCCGTCCCCAATTTCTCCCTTTACCAAAGCCACATGATGCTCCCCCGTAATATCGTTGACGTAACCAAAGATTCTAAAATCCCCGTGTTTTGTTGGCATTTTTGCTTCGGCTTCACGGACCACATGTTTTTCCTGTACTCTGCAATAATCCTGCAAATCTTTGATTGTGATAAATTTCAGGTCATACTGTTTTGCAATTTCCCACAAGCCCTTTGTCTGCATCATGGTTCCATCCTCCTCCATGATTTCGCAACAAAGTCCACATTCTTTTAATCCGGCCAGACGGCAAAGATCCACCGTTGCCTCTGTATGTCCATTTCTGGTGAGTACACCGCCAGCTCTTGCAATCAAAGGAAACATATGCCCTGGATGACGAAAATCCGACGGTTTGGCATTCTCCTCCACACACTTCATTGCGGTAAGGGAACGTTCCACTGCAGAAATTCCGGTTGTAGTGTCCACATGATCAATAGATACGGTAAATGCAGTTTCATGATTATCGGTATTGTGGGTTACCATAGGATTAAACTCCAACTTTTCTGCCAATTCCCTGCTCATAGGCATACAGATTAATCCTTTCGCATACTTTGCCATAAAGTTTACATTCTCTGTGGTGGCAAATTCTGCTGCACAGATCATATCCCCTTCATTTTCCCGATCCGGATCATCCGTTACCAAAATAATCTTTCCCTGCTTCAATGCCTCTAAGGCTTCCTCTACTGTGTTGTATTGATACTCTGCCATATTTTCCATCCTTTCTTTTCCAACTAAAGTTTTGTTATGAAACTTCTACAATTTCCTATGCAGCACTTTCACCGCCTTTTACCTTTACAAAAAACCGTAACGTCCCAGAAATTCTTCATCTATATTACTCTTTGGCTTTTCTTCCGATTTTTGTAGAAACTTTTGCACATATTTTCCTACTACATCATTCTCTAAATTCACTACATCCCCTACATTTTTCAGTGATAAAATTGTATTTGCATCCGTATGAGGGATAATGGAAACCGAAAAATCTTTTTCAGTGATCTTTGCCACGGTAAGACTAATCCCATCAATGGCAATGGAGCCCTTTTCTACAATTCCCAGTAAAATATTCTCAGATGCTTCTATGGTATACCACACTGCATTTCCTTCGGGAGAAATCTTAGTAATCGCCCCTGTTCCATCTATATGACCGGAAACAATATGTCCACCAAATCGTCCGTCTGCTGCCATGGCCCGTTCCAAATTTACTTTTGACCCTTTTCCAAGTGCCCCCAAATTGCTTCTTCGCAAAGTTTCCGCCATTACATCTGCACAAAATCCATCCTTTTTCAGATCTGTTACTGTAAGACAAACACCGTTCACTGCAATGCTGTCTCCAAGCTTTGTTCCATCCAAAACCGTTGTTGCCTGAATGGATATTCTCGCAGAGGCTCCCTGCTGATGAAATCCCTGTATGGTACCCATTTCCTCTATGATTCCTGTAAACAAACTATCACCTCTATTTCTAGTATTTCCTTTCATAACCCTACTTATATGCCAGCATAACATATCTGGTTCTTCCATTATAAAGGTTTCTGAATAGTTACCTTTTTCTTCTATATCTCAATAAAATATCCTGACCGATTTTTTGACAATCTACAACATCGAAATCTACGCTCTCAGAAGGAACTTCCACTCCAATCCCTTCCACCGGAGATTTTGCATCCTTGCCACCAAATATCTTTGGTGCCACATATACATACGCACACTGAACCAAATTGTCCTGTATCATACTATCATTTAAGGTACCTCCACCCTCCAGTAAAATACTGTCAATTCCCATTTCTCCCAGTTTGTGCATCAATTCTGACAGATCAATATGTCCGTTTTTTTCATTTACATAAACCAGCTGAACTCCAGACTGTTCCAAGCAGTTTGCCTTTTTCTCATTGCTCTCTCTTGCTGCCTTTGTTGTAGCCACAATGGTTGGGATCTCGTTTGCAGTCTCTACCACCTTACGTTCCACTGGAATTCGAAACTTCGTGTCACAGACAATACGGATTGGATCCACGCCGCCTTCCATGCGACAATTTAGCATTGGATCATCCGCCAATAGGGTTCCAATTCCAACCATGATCCCTTTGTATTTGTGTCGTAAGGTCTGAACATGTTCCCTTGCACTCTCTCCAGTAATCCACTTGGAAGCACCTGTTCGGGTAGCAATCTTTCCATCCATGGTCATGGCATATTTCATAGCCACATAAGGAGTCTTATTTGTAATATAATGAAAGAAAATAGGATTGATCTGGTCACACTCTTCCCTCATGAAATCCTCTATGACACGGATACCCGCCTTTCTTAATTGTTCCGCTCCTTTTCCTGCCACCAGCGGATTGGGATCTCTGGAACCAATGACCACTGTTCCAATCTGATTTTCAATAATTGCTTCTGTACAGGGAGGGGTCTTTCCATAGTGACAACAAGGTTCCAATGTCACATATATCGTGGCTCCCTTTGCCTCTTTTGTTAATGCTTTTATGGCATTTCTCTCTGCATGGAGCTGCCCACATCTCTCATGGTACCCCTCTCCGATAATCTCTCCATCCTTTACAATTACCGCACCAACTAGTGGATTAGGACTGGTATAACCCACTGCCTTTTTTGCCAATTCTATGGCTCGTTCCATATATTTTCTTTCCAAATTTTCTGTGGACATAACCATTCCTCCTTATATAATAAAAAAGCCTTGGAATCTCTTCCAAGGCTTTTTTATATACGAATCCAAGAACGGCACTATTGAATTCTGATGGAACCTCCAAATAGAATCCTTCTAGAACCATGTTCTCAATTTATCCAATTATCGTACACATTCTTCTCTCATCCAGACTATACTGTCGGCTTTGGAATTCTACTCCTGCAGCTACAAGAGAGTCACCAAATCATGCCTTTCGGCTTGCGGGCTTTACCGCCGGTAGGGAATCACACCCTGCCTTGAAGATATTTCATAATCGCTATCATTATATTCTTTCCACTTTCATTTGTAAAGCCTAACTTGCACTTTTCGTAAAAAATTGTTATACTTTTGTTTTGTTATCAAATAATTTAGGGGGGGCAAAGTTATGCTAAGATTAGTTTTTGTTATCCTGGTTTCCCTTCCATATATTTGTTTTTATCTTTGGAAAGGTTCTTACATAGAACGACATTCCTCTGATTTTACAGAAGAAGATCGATACCGGATTGCTGTGGATTGTGTGCGTATCATGAAACGAAATGGCTTTATCCGCACAGAAACTTACGGAACAGAACATCTCCCGGACGATGGTGGATACGTAATGTTTGCCAATCATCAGGGAAAATACGATGCTTTAGGCATTATTATTTCTCATGAAAAACCTTGTACAGTTGTCATCGATGAAAAACGTTCCCAGTTGCCAATTGCAGATCAGTTTATCACGCTACTTCAAGGCACGCGCTTAGACAAAACCTCTGCTAAGACACAAGTTCAGGGAATTCTCAAAGTAGTATCTGAAGTGACACAGGGCAGAAGATATATAATTTTTCCAGAAGGCGGGTATTGCCAAAATCGAAACGTGGTACAGGAATTTTTACCGGGAGCATTTAAATGCGCAGTCAAATCAAAGAGCCCAATTGTTCCTGTGGCACTGATTGATTCTTACAAACCCTTTGAACTGAATTCGATTCGTCCGGTGAAAACCCAGGTGCACTTTCTACCACCAATCTACTATGAAGAATACAAGGAATTATCTACAGCAGAACTTGCCAAAATAACAAGAGAACGAATTGTGGAAGTAATAAACAAAGTGGAGCAAGTCCCTCATTCTTGAAGGACTTGCTCCATTTTTCGTATCTCACGCTACTGCGCACTATTTTTGCACTGTTTTCAGCCTAAGCAAAGACCGTAAGGTCAAAGCGAAGGCTAGAAAACTGGCACGCAAGGCTTTCCCAAGAAAACGAGTCAAAGACGATGTTTGATTGGTTGAAAGATACTGCGCACTATTTTCAATGCATCCACACCAACTTTAGAAAACTGATCCCGCAACTGATCAACCAGTAGGCCAAATTCGCTCCAGTCACCAGACAGGGGGGAATTACCAGATATTTTTTCTTGCTTCTCATTTCCCAAAACAGCAACCAGCTAATTCCACAAATTGGAATCGCAAGTATTCCCAGTGCCATGGACATGGCGCTGATGTACTGGCTTGGGAGTTCTAATCCCGGTTGTGTCAACTGATGTTGTCCGATTATTGCCAGCTTTCCCAATATGAGCAGGCTAGCAAAAACGAAAAACAGGTCTATCGTCGCTAAAATCTTCTTCCAATCCTTCATTTTCTCACTTCTCTCTATACCTCTAACTTTACACTCATTTACAATAACACGATACCATACATTTGTGTATTTTCTTTGTCCTATCCAAAAGTTGTCTCTCTTATTTCTATATTTCCTCCCCGCTCTTATATTCCAGTGCCTAATCTAACAATACTATATACAAATTTCGCTTTTTATTTAAACCCAGATTTTTTCGCCAGATATTTTGACAAATGGAAGCCTCGGATTCCAAAATTCATATCCTCCATCTGCTCCTGACAGTATTCATATCCATCCTTCGTCATCTTATTTTTTTTCTCTGCAAAGACCGGATAAGCGTCCAGTGATAAATTATAGGCAAGATAATCCACCGTCACCTGATCCACTTCATCATAATCCTGTTCTGCATATACCTCCTCATCTGTATAAATCTGCTGCATACTCAGATCGTATTTGGCAATCCAATAATCCATACGGGAAAAGCCAAGCACCAGATAAACTGCCATAAAGGTGACTGCCGCATATGAAAAATAGTCGAAATGTTCTTTCCATACGAGACATAACATTCCAACAAACCAGATTGCCAGTACAGCAAGACACCAAAATACTAACACACGTTTTCTGGTAAGCCCATAAGCGTCCACATACATCCACATACGATATGCAGATGAGGCAATCATAATATATGTACAAATTGTAGTCAGGCTTAACATTCCTTTTAACAGATTGTTCTTATGAAAAAATGCACATAAGGCCAACACGATCACAAAGTTTACCATACAAACAAATAGCAACTGCCCAAATCCTTCTCTTGCATATTCCGAATACGTGTATCCTTTTGGAAGCTGCATCTTTCCCATAAACAAAGCTCCCACCTGAATTCCACAGAAACTAAGATACAAAATCAGCATTACCGCCAGAAAGGCAATGGCCGCAAAAGGTTGTCTTTTTTCCATCTTCACTCTTGCCGGTTCTTTTCCTTTTCGACCTGCAAACTGTGACAAATAGGTGTAACTTCCCACCCCCACAGCTACACAAAAGAAGGCATAGAAAAATGCATTCACAATAAAATCCACTTCAAAAAGACTTCCGAACAACTGACCGACCACATTTCCATAAATCACATCCGATGACGCCAACAAGGCTAATACAATGAGAGCAATGGGAAGCGCAATCACAATTCCCAGTATAGTAGATCTTACTTTGGGATCTGCGAAATAGGAATTCTTCTGGCCTTTCTCATACTGTTTTTTGTACACTGAATAATTGGAGAACAGATCCCCAATGTCCATTAATCCCTCAAATAGATACACCATGGCATTGACAAAGTAGTCCATCAATCCCCAGCCCTTGGTTTCGTACAGATTTTTGAGAATTAACAGCAATCCTAACCCACAATAGAACACCCAGTTAAAAAACAAGATTCCACCATTTGCCGTGAAGAAACCACATACACTCAACAGTCCCATTCCCACCATAATGAGTTTCGAGCCCTTTGCCGGCTTTATGTCCAGATTTTTTGCCAAAAATGCCAACACTCCCAGCATTGCCAGTCCAAATATCACATTGCTAATTCCCATGAAACTTTGATAAAATCCAAAATCAAACAAAAGCCCTATCCCTGCAGCAACTGCTGTATAGGTCCAATAATTTTTCCTTAATTCTTCTTTCTTCTCCTCACCTGACATACTTATTCCTCCTCTTCCTCATCCCTGAATTCTAAAATATCTCCCGGCTGACATTGTAATGCCTTACATATTTTATTTAAGGTTTCCACTTTTATTGCCTTTGCCTTTCCATTTTTCAAAATAGAAATATTAGCAATGGTAATTCCTACCTTCTCTGCCAGCTCGGTCACACTCATTTTCCGCTTTGCCAACATAACATCAATATTTATTATGATCATCATTTCACCTATCTTTGTAACTATTCAGAACCCTCCCCATATATTCGCACTCGTCGTCCTTACGGACTCCAGTTCCGTGCTACGCACTAAGACTGCTCATATATGGGGAGGCAACTCTATTCGAGCGCCTATATAATGGAATGATCAGCTACTTATATGCAAGCATAACGTATCTAATCATTCCATTATATAGGGTTCTGAATAGCTCCCTATCTTTTACTAAATCGTGAGCTGGTTCTCTTCCTGAAGCTTTGCCGCTTTGTAGATCAAATGGGACAATACTGCTGCCAAGACAGACACGCAGATTGTGACAAAAACCACGATCATGGCACAGCACAAGGTAATGACACCATTCAACTGTAACCCATAAAACACAAGATTTCCCACAAAAAAATACCCGGCATCTAAAAGACACATCTGGCTGATCCATTTTAGATGTACTGCATTTTCATTGGAAAAAGAATTGTCTCTTCCAATTTCTACGGTTACCCTCCAAAAGTGGTACAAACTTATGTACACAGGTATACAGGTTAGGGAGATCAACCCCAGCCAGGGGTAAATCCCATCCTTATGCACAATGGCATCTCTCTCCAAAAAAACCTGTATGATTCCAGGCATGCCTCCCACATAAACCACGGTAACCACTAATACCAATGCAGCCGTAACTGCCTTCAAATATTTTGCCAAGTTATTTTGACTCATGCCTTCCTCTCCTTTCATCTCAATAATTATTTATCGTATTACAATAAATAATATCTCTTTTTTCAATAAATTGTCAATCAAATTTTCAGTTAATTGCTTATCAAAAAAACAAAATGCATGAACTAATTTTGTGCATTTTGCCACTAAGCATCTATTTTAAACACCCATCTTGCAACGCAAGGAGAGCAAACATTTGAATAAGGACATACATGTCTCGACAGGCTTTTTTCAGAACGGCGTCTATACCGGGAATTTTTGTAAAATATTCCAATGTATTCACTAAACAACTGATATGATACAATACATATAGGAATTCCAAAGAATATTAGATGTCTAACTAGTTATTGAGCTAATTAATAAAACGAAAAAAGAAATGCTAGAGCTGAAAGGAGAAAAATATGGCAACATGCTTTGATTTTTATGGCTTAACAACCGAGAAAAAACAACAATATGATTATTTTATGCAAAAAAAATAGATGATCCAGATCTAGAGGACTGGTTAGAGGACTGATTAGAGGAAAACACTGAAATACGAGGAGTCTGGTTAGACATTTCAGCATGTTCCGCTAGAGACTTGGATGATTGGTTAGATGAATATGCAAAAAAACATAGGGAAAAAATAAACAGATCTGACAGAGAATTAGTGTGTCTACAATAAATTTTGCAATTAACAATAGACAAACAAAGTATAAGCTTTTGACACCCTAATGAAGAAAAAAGAAGGTGAACCACATGAGTGAAACAAATTATGTCTATATGCTGCGCTGTAGAGATGACAGCCTCTATACCGGATGGACCAATAATTTAGAAAAGCGCCTAAAGGCGCACAATTCCGGAAAAGGCGGAAAGTACACCGCCAGTCGAAGACCGGTGGAACTGGTGTACTTCGAAACTTTTCCAACCAAACAGGAAGCCATGTCACGGGAATATGCCATTAAGCAGCTAACACGCGCCCAGAAACTTGCATTGCTGGATTAGGCTTCATTTTGATTTTGGTGCTCGTGCTCTCCAGGCACACAAAAGCACAGCAACCACCCCTACTATGATGTCCATCAGATAAGGATATATCATCCACTCTCCGAAGAGTGCCATAGCCACCGTATGCAGAATACTCCATATCAGCACTCGGATACCTATCTGTTTTAAACTCCAGTGTATACGCACCTGATAGATTTGACTTTTTGTCACCGGAAAGGGAAACAGAACCTCATAGACCGAACAGGTTTCCTTGCTATCTTTCTGCAATTTAATATTTAGATAACTATCCAAATATGTGGCTATCCGGATATTCACGGAAAGGATGATCCACAAAAGAGACCCCCAGCCAAGCATTTCCTTGCTGCTACTAAGTAAGATATATGCCATTGTCAGCAATCCTTCTACAAACAGCATAACCCCTGTGCTCCAACCCAAATCTGGATTTTCCTTTCGTATTTCTTTATCAAATGCACGGATTCTCTCATGCACTTCCTGATGAAACCATTTCTTCCATATTTTCATAACTTTTTTTCTCCTTTTTTCTCTTACTCAAACAAACGAATGCTATTTCTTTCTACGCGGATGAACGATTACCGCACAAATCATGATAACAAAAACCAATATTGGACAAATTACAAATTCTACAATGGTCCATTTTTCCAAAGGCACACTTACTCCAATGTATAAAAACAGATAAATGATCAGCCCAAGGGTCTGATCCGCTGCTACTTTTACAGAGTGCAGCTTCTCCCATAGTGGATCCACCTTAATCTCCCCGTTGGCACCACTATACATATGACTCCAAAAAAAAGTAACTACAGTTATCAGTACCGCATTTTTCCAATAATTCTGTCCTCCGTAGATACCAAGCCTTAGAACCTGCACTGCCAGATTCAACACATTGATTATAATAAACTTTACTTTTTTTGAAACGGCGATATAGCCGCTCTTATCCTTTTCGGTCAAAGGCAGATAATCCATGGTTTTGGATAGCTGATTTTGAAATACATACGGACATGCAAATACAAACAAAAAAAAGAACAAGAACAGGATTTTTTCCAGAATAAACACCGTAACCCAAACAATCGTCAGACTCTTTTCCTTATCAAGAACAAAGCGGATATCTGCCCAGTTCATGTACCACATTAACAAAATAAATATTTCGGCTATACACCATAACAGAATACTCTTTCCTTCTTTTTTCCATCGAAATTTTGCATCCTGAAACACCACTTTTAACATTGCATCCATTTTTCATTCCTCCATTCTCCCTTTGAACTGTAACTTTACTTTGACCAAACCATTTTAAACACTTGCTTCATTCCGAAAGAAACGAATGTAATCTTCCCTTTTCCAGCCTGCACACATAATCCATATGCCGTTCCAAATCACTTTCTACATGTGTAGACAAAAGAACCGTACATTCTTCATCCATTTCCTCATGTAACATATCATAAAATTCTTTTCGAAATACCACATCCATACCGGCTGTTACTTCATCCATAAGATACACCTTGGCTTCATGCCCTCTGGCAAATGCCAGCTGAAACCGTATCTTTTCGCCACGGGACAAGCCTTGGACTTTTTGCTTTCCATGGAGGCCAAACTGTTCTATTTTTTCCAGAAACCGATCCATATCCCATGTTTGATACAATTTAGAAAAAATTTCTGCATTTCGAATCAGGGTAGCATATTCCACAAAATGCACATCCTCACCTATATAAGCCACCTGTTCTTTCCACTCCGCCATATTCTCTCGAATATTTTTCCCATCGTATAAAATTTCTCCAGTATACCCACGATCTCCCAGCAAGGTATGAAACAAAGTGGTCTTACCAGCACCGTTCTTTCCAACTACTCCTACCTTATATCCTTTCTCCACAGAAAAAGAAATGTCTTGCAGGATCCCTTCCTTTTTTTCATTGGTAACCGTTCTACACTCTAACATCTTTTTCTTCCTTTCTAACTTAACAAAGCCTCCACCATTTCGAGGATTTCTTCTTTGCTAAGTCCTGCACTTTTACATCCCTGCAATACTTCACCCAATCGTTCCTCCAGCACTATCATCTGCTTTTCCCGCAAATAATCGGTATTGTACTCACACACATAAAATCCCTTTCCGGCAACTGAGCGGATCAACCCTTCCTTTTCCAGTTCCTCATAGGCGCGCTTGGTAGTAATCACGCTAATCTTCAGTTCTGCTGCCAGTCCACGAATGGAAGGCAGGGCTTCTCCCGCTTTTAGGGTTTTATTTACAATGGCATCTTTTAGTTGACTGACGATCTGCTCATATATGGCCAAAGTTCCCTGTGGCTTTATCACAATATTTAGCATGCCTTCTCACACTCCTTTCCCTACGCTCCCTGACTCTTCAACACTCCATACAAAAGTTCTTCCATCCCCGGTACTCTTACTTCCAACCGGGCATCATACTGTCTCCATCTTGCATGCTTTACCAGGGCCTTGGCTCCAAAACCACTTTCCTCCCGATACACCACCAATTCCTTATCCAGATTTTTCACCAGATAATTTGGTCCTTCTACCATCCGATAGCATCTTTCTAATTCTTCCCGATCCATGAAAAATAATTGTTCTCCCTTATTCAGACACAAAATGTAGTCTGCAATCTGCTCCACATCTGTCATATTATGGGTAGCCAGTATCACACTCTTCTCCCCATCTGATACAAACTCTGTGAGAATTTTCAAAAACTCCTGTCGAAACTCGGGATCGAAATTACCGGTAGGCTCATCCAGCACCAAAAGTTTCGGCTTATGTGCCAGGGCAAATGCAAACTGAAATTTTAACTTTTCCCCCTTGGACAACTTCTTTAGCCGGCTCTCCGGATCCAGTTCAAACCGTTGTAAATATTGACAGAACAGTTCTTCCTCATACTGTTCGTAATACTTTCCATAGTAAGTCGCATTTTCCAAAAGTGTGAACCCCCCGGAAAACAACTCATCTGTAACTACAAACCCCAGCTTATTTTTTATTGCCACTGTATGAGCGGAAAATTCCTGCCCATCCATTCTAATCTCTCCCTTGTCCATCTGGTATACTCCCAACAAAAGATTTAGCAACGTAGTCTTTCCTGCTCCGTTCGAGCCTACCACTGCCATAATATATCCTTTCGGAAGCGAAAAGGAAACACTATTTAACTGAAACGTTTTCCATGCTTTCTCTACCCCTGTTACTTCTACCATTTTTCCACCTCCACTATCTCATATCTGTATATCAACTGTATACTAACTGTGTATATAATTATATACGCCTTATATACAGATAAGTCAAGTATTATTTCATAAAATTCATTGTATTTTTTTTCCATATTTTGTGCTAAAATGATAATAGCGTAGCAATTCGTAGGTATCATTTGGGAGAAAATGCCTTTTTCCAAAAATATCTGTTATGGGGAATTGTTACCAGAAAAGCATTTTGGGGATCATGCTTTTCTGGCTCATCTAAAGCATACTTTTATAGAGGAGGGGTAACTTTATGAACTTAAGAACGAAAATTCAACTTTCTTTTGCCTGTACGATCATAGCCATCATGGCAATTGTGGGATATACATCCTTCAATCTCAATACACAGGCATGCAACACCATTATTGACGACGGCATTGCAACTTCTGCAAATCTGGCATCGTCGCACATTTCCCGACAATTAGAGGATTATGTCTCAGCGGTCACACTTGCAGGGCAAAGCGAGATTCTACAAGGAAAGGCATCCGTAGAGGAAAAAACCGCATATTTACAAACTTATATTGATACCTATGGTTTTACCAGCGCCAACATTTTAGACAAAGATGGTATCAGCCTCAAGGATAACACCGATTTCAGCGACCGTGATTATGTGCAAAAGGCTCTGGCGGGAACACCAAACATTTCCGAAGTAACCTTGAGCAAATACACCAACACTTATGGCATCAGTGTGGCAGCTCCTATTTGCTCCGGCAATGCCATTAACGGTGTGGTCTATTTCCGAATGGACATCGATTTTATGACAGATATTCTAAAAGGTGTCCACATAAGTAACAACAGTTATGCGTATTTGATCGATCAGGACGGAAACATCATCGTGCATCCTTCTGAGGATCTCATCCTTAACTATAACCTGCTGGAACAGTCCGGTAACATGAAAACCTTAGGAGAACAAATGACAGCAGGAGAAGCTGGAAACGGGCAATACACCTTCGATCAGCAGGTTATTCTCTGCGGATTTAGCCCTGTGGAAAATACCAACGGCTGGAGTCTGGTAATCGCAGCACCAAACAGCGATTATACGGAGAGCTCCGATCGCGTAACGAAGATTTCTCTTTTCATAAGTGCATTGGGAATTTTCTTTGCAATCCTGATTTCTGCCGTAATCGCCAGATCGATCTGCAAGCCAATTCAATCTGTGAAAAATGCTATGGTTTCCATTTCCCAAGGAAATTTAACCGCAAACATCAAACCTGCAACCGGAAAAGATGAACTTGCAGTTTTGCAGAACACCACCATTTCCCTGGTAAATACTTTGGGAAGTATTATAGGTGATACCAATTACATATTAGACCGTATGGCCAGCTGTGATCTTACTACGGACGATATGAAGAATTATCCTGGTGAGTTCAACAAGTTATCCCATTCGGTAAATTCCATCCGTCACACATTAACCCAGTTAATCGTAGAAATTCAGAATTCGGTATATAATGTGGAAAATGGTTCTCACGAATTGGCTCAGGCAACTTCTCTCATGTCACAGGGAGCAGTTACACAGGCAAGTTCCATCCAGACTTTAGCCGATGATCTGACGGATATTGTAAAACGGATTCAGAACAATTCTGAAAATGAAGATTTGATCAACAGCAAATTATCCACCTTGGATGGACAGATTCAAACAGCAAATGGACAGATGCAGGAATTAAAAGAAGCAGTAGAAAGTGTAGAAACTATGTCTTCTGACATTCAGAAGATTGTGAGCACCATCGATTCCATTGCATTCCAGACTAATATTCTTTCTCTAAATGCTTCCGTTGAAGCCGCTAGAGCAGGAGAAATGGGCAAGGGATTTGCAGTTGTTGCAGAGGAAGTAAGAAATCTTGCTGTGAAGAGTGGAGATGCTTCCAAGAAGACATCTGATCTTATCAATGAATGTATCGCTTCCATTGAAAATGCAAAGATTTGCGCAGATGCCACATTTGAAAGTCTTTCTGGTATCGTAACTGATTCGGCTGAAATCGCCAGTGCATTCCAGTCTATTTCGGAAGACACTACCGAGCAGGCTGCAAAATCCACACGCATCCAACAGGAAGTAAACAACATTTCTGATGTAGTACAAACCAATACCTCTACTGCTGAGGAGACTGCATCCGCTACTTCTGCATTATCGGAACAGGCAGAAAATCTAAAAGAAATGATCCGTCATTTTCAGGTAAAATAAAAAATAAAACAGTATCAAAAAATCGAGTAGGAAATATCCTACTCGATTTTTTTACCCGAACTATTCGTCCTTTTTTCTTACATTTTCACAAGAAAAACCACTTGATACTCTCCTAATACACCAGAAAATTTCTCCTCAGACAATCTATCTTTCCAACCACGGTAGCTAGGAAGTTCGACTTCTCCTTTTCTTCCATGTAGCACAATCTTATAGTTGCCCCTATCAAGCATGAGCACATCTTTATCTTCTACGATTTCAACCTCCAGCCAACTATCCTGTAGTAACTCAGGAATCTCCTTTCGTAATGCGATCAATTTTTGATACCATTGATACATATCCTCATCTTGGTACACTTGATCCCATACCATTCCTCTTCGACAATCGGGATCCATGGCACCTGTCATGGCATATTCGTCCCCATAATAAATCACTGGCATTCCCGGAAGAAGCAACTGAATCGCAGCTGCTAATTTTAGTTTTTCTTTATTTTCCTGGCAAGAATATAAAAACCTGGCTGTATCATGGCTGTCAATCAGATTCCACATATAAGATACACATTTTTTATGAAGATGCCCTCTCATAAAACTAAGTTGATTCCAGAATTCCTGAATAGAGATACTTTCCTCTGCCACATAATCTCCTGATCACTGGCAACCAGTTCCATTGGTCTGCTTGTTCTGGTATCCTTCACTTCACGGTCAAGATATTTATCCTGAGAGAGCAAGGTTACCTGCTTCATATCTCCTTTTTTGGTACGAAGGCGAATTAAGAACTTTTTCTTTTCCAAGGCATAACAATCTCTTTTATCCCCATAATGCTGTACTGCTGCTAATTCCATATGCAAATTTCCCCCCTGTAATAAATTTTTCCCCATAACTTTCTCTATTGACGAACCGCAGTCTCCAATGCGATCTCCATCATCTGACGAAAACCTGTCTGTCTCTCTTCTGCCGACAATTCCTGGTTCTTATACAAATGATCCGAAATGGTCAAAATACAAAGTGCTTTCTTTCCTAATCTGGCTGCATTGTAATATAACGCGGCGGACTCCATTTCAATGGCCAGCACATGCATCTTCTTCCACGCATCATTTGCCGTATCATCGTCTGTATAAAAGGTATCAGAAGATAATACATTTCCCACACGGACTTTGCACGCTTTCTCTTTGGCAACCTCTACTGCACTCTGAAGCAATCCATAATCCGCAATGGGAGCAAAAACCCCCGGCAATTTGTATTGTGAGGCATAATTGGAATTGGTAGAGGCTCCCATGGCAATGATAATATCCATCACATCTACATCATCTGCCAAAGCTCCTGCGGAACCGATACGGATAATGTTGTCCACTCCATACTGGTCATATAATTCATATGAATAAATACCCATGGACGGCATGCCCATTCCATGTCCCATGACGGAAATCTTTTTTCCCTTATAGGTACCCGTATACCCAAACATATTTCTCACCGTATTAAAACAAGTCACATCTTCCAAAAAATTCTCTGCTATAAACTTTGCTCGGAGTGGATCTCCCGGCATCAAAACTGTCTTGGCAATCTCTCCTACTTTTGCTGCATTATGTGGTGTTCCCATAACCATTCCCCCTTGTACAATAATGTATTTGCAGATGCTGCACATGTCTGACACGCACAGCATCTGCAAAAATATAGTTTTTGTGGTGCAATTTTACAATAACAATTTAAGAACTTATTTCTTGGATATCTCCTTCCATACACTGCCGCCGTCTACTTCTGCCTTAACTCCAAGGGCTTCTAAAATCGTGGCCCCAATGTGTCCAAAGCCGTCTTTTGTTCCCAAATTCACAGGCTTTATCTTACTTCCCGTGATCACCCATGGAATATATTCTCTGGAATGATCCGTAGACGGTGTGCTTGGATCGCATCCATGATCTGCCGTAATCATCAACACATCCTCGTCCCTAAGCTTCTCCAATAGTTCTGGTAAACGGGAGTCAAAGTAGGTCAATGCCTCTCCATACCCATCGATATCATTTCGATGTCCGTATTTCATATCAAAATCTACCAGATTGGTAAAACAAATTCCATGAAAATCCCGGTCCATATACGCCAATGTCTTATCCACGCCATCTGCATTATCCACCGTTCGAACCATATCCGTAATGCCCTTTCCGGCAAAGATATCATTGATTTTTCCAACGGATAACACATCCAGTCCTGCCCGCTTTATATGATCCAGCATAGTATCCCTCGGTGGTTCCAGGGAATAATCATGCCTCCTTGCAGTTCTGGAAAACGGCCACTGACCCTCAAAGGGTCTGGCAATGATTCTGCCTACTCCATAAGGTCCCTGACACAATTCTCTTGCAATCTCGCAGTACTCATATAGCTGTTCCACAGGTACGATATCCTCATGTGCCGCAATCTGTAAAACCGAATCTGCCGAGGTATACACGATCAATGCCCCCGTCTCAATATGTTCCTTACCATAATCCTTGATAACCTCTGTACCGGAATATGGCTTGTTACATAAAATCTTTCTGCCAGTCCGCTTAGACAACTCTTGGATCAATTCCTGTGGAAATCCATCTGGAAAGGTAGGCATAGGCTCTGTTGAAACCAATCCTGCAATCTCCCAGTGCCCTGTGGTGGTATCTTTCCCCTTAGATTTCTCTGACAGCCTGCAGACTGCTCCTGTCTGTTCTACCGACTCCTTTGCCCATTCATGCCTGTCATCCACCTTCATTCCTTCTAAATTCAGGAACCCAAGCTTCTGCATATTGGGCATATAAAACTTCTCGTAATGAGACGCTGCATAGACTGTGTGACTGCCTTCATCTCCAAAATCTGCGGCGTCCGGCATTTCCCCAATTCCTACACTATCCAACACGATCAAAAACACTCGCTTCATAAAAATCACACCCCTTTTTCCAGCTCATTTTACCCTTATTTTCTGCGTTTTCACCTACTTCTATTATAGTAAATTTTTACAATTATGACAAGAAAAAGACCCCTTATGTTTCCAATTCTAAGCAGTGTGTGCGTGAACCAATGTCATTAACTTAAGCCTTGAACTTTGCTGAGAGGGTTGGCCTGCAAATGTATCTTACAAAAACCCGCTCTCGCTTGGACTCAAGCCTAACGGTACTAAATTCGCGGAAAAACCTCCGCTCATTAAGTGCCGAGGCTTTCGTACAGTTTTTTACAGATACATTCACATTCCAACCCATATATGAAGATTTAGAGCTTAAGTAAATGACAGCGACCGTAAATATTAACCAAAAAACTTATGGAAAGTTAACTTGACATTTCCAAAAAATAGGTATATTATCAAGGTACGGAAAGTTAGCTTTACATAAACTCTCGGAATCTTTAAGCCAGTAAACATAAGGCTTTCAGATTCCTTTTTTATTAAAATCCCCGTAACAGTTCAGCCTTGTCCTAGTCAAAAGGGAGAAATTTAAAAATTTTTTCACAAGTTTTATCCACACAAAAACGTATGATTTTACAGATTTGTATGCACTTTGTTTTTGTGTGGATAACTTTTTTACAAAATATCTGTTCCAGCCTACTTTTTCATGTTTGGTGAGACTGGTTTTCCACATATTCTGTTGATTTACAAAAAGTAATACACCGTCATTTTGACGAATCTCTTTTTAGGCATATTTTTCCTTTTCGTCTGTTTCTGATAAACTATGTTTATCAGAAACGAATGGAAGGAGATGCCCCATGGGAAGAGAAAGCAATTATGAAAATGGAATGTATCAACAGCTCATGGAAATCATGGGGCGTTTAGATACTGTAGAAAAAGAATCCGCACAAAAAATTGATACGCTTAATAAGCGAATTGATACCCTTGAAAATGAAAATCTTGCTTTAAAGAAGGAAAATCAGTTGTTGAAGGATGATAATGCCCGTCTGAAAAGCATCATCAATAACGACAGTTCCAACACATCCCTTCCACCTTCTACCGACCCAAAAGGTGGGAAACCTGCGAATTCTTACAATGGAAGAAAGAAAACCGGACGTAAGGCAGGCGGTCAAAAAGGGCATAAAGGAACCACGCTCACAAAAGCTGAAATAGAAGAAAAAATAGCTTCTGGTAAATGCAGACATAAAGTGAAAACGATTGGTAATGCATCCGGTCAGAAATATGTTACAAAATATGTGGTGGACCTAGTGACAGAACCGGTAATTACAGAAATTCGTATCTATGCAGATGAAGATGGAGTCTTACGCATTCCTGCAGAATACCGCAGTGATGTTACCTACGGCGCAAACGTAAAAGCACTGGCTGTATCCCTGTATAGCGAAGGGGTTATGTCAAATGACAGGATAGCATCTTTTTTAAACGCAGCAGGTAACGGAGAACTTGATTTGTCAGAAGGCAGTATCTACGGATTTTGCAGGAAACTGGCGCAGGCTTCAGAGACAAGCATTTCAAATCTTGAAACAGAAATGCTGAATCAGGAGATTGTTGCAACGGATGCAACAACAGTAACTGTTAATGGGAAGCAGAATTATATACGAAATTTCAGTATAATAAACAGCGTGGTCTATCATGCCATGGACAGTAAATCCATTAAAGCACTGAAAGAGATAGATTTTCTGAAACGCTATACCGGAACGCTTCTTCATGATCACGAGACAGCTTTGTATCATTTTGGAACCGAACATGCTGAATGCAATGTTCACATTATCCGTTATCTTCGCAAAAACACGGAAGAGACAGGAAATAAGTGGTCAGGTGACATGATTACACTCTTATGTGAAATAAACAAAAAGCGAAAATCATTACTGGAACAGGGCGTATGTTCATTTTCTGCGGAGACGCTGACAAAGTATGAAACAGATTATTTTTCACTTTTAGCAAAAGGCAGGAAAGAGAATAAAACAACCAAGCATAAATACGCCAAAAAGGATGAACAGACACTGATTAACCGGATGGAAAAGTATAGTCATAATCATCTTTTATTTCTGCATAATTTTTCAGTTCCTTTTGATGACAACATTTCAGAGAGGGACTTGCGCAAAGCCAAAAACAGGCAGAAAATGGCCGGTGGCTTTCGTAAGGAAAGCGGCAATAAGATGTACTGTTCTATCATGACAGTCATAGAAACCCTTAAGAAAAGAAATATGGGGATTATCGAAAATCTAAAGAAGTTATTTATGGGCACACCGGCTATATTTTAGCCGGTGTAATACCCGTTGGATAAATTACAAGGCTGAACTGTTACAAAAAAAATTTAAACATTCTGTAAATTTGGCACCCCAGGAGTATTCATCGTGCTGCCCTTCATCCAGCTCATAATGTATATTTTCTAAGCTATTTTCCTTGGCAATTTCATAAGCAGACTTTGTCGAAGTATAGGCAAAATCGTATTTTCCAGTGTAAAAATAAATTCTGTTATCCGTTAAAATTTCCGGCGTCATATGCTCTTTTATATATTCAGTCATTTTTTCCGGATTTTGATTGTCACAATAGGAAAACATGCCGGTATATCCATACAGTTCCGGATATTGTGTACTGGCACATATGGCTGCCACGGCTCCATAGGATGCACCAATAATCGCTGTATGCTCTCTGTCTGTTTGTGTGCGATAATTTTTATCAATATAAGGTTTCAACGTGTTAGCATAAAAATCACACGTTTTTAGAACATCTCCGGCACCACCTCCATCGTATTCACTCAGATAAAGATTATATTCTTTGTTTCTCCTGCTGCTGACGGAGTCCACCCCTACCACAATTATGCCTTTGGTGCGCTTTTCGTCATATAAAGTATCAAGGCTTTCATCGATATGCCATTCCTTTTGATAAGTTGCCGTGGAGCAGTCAAACAAATTCTGTCCATCAAACATATAAATTACAGGATATCTTTCTTCACTGTTTTCATATTCCGGTGGAAGATATATTCTTACTGTATTCTCCGTCCCCAGTTCCTCACTGTAGAATCCTTCTAGCACCTGTATGGTTCCCTTTTCTTTTTCCGGTTTTGGTGTGACCGTTTCTTTGCCACATCCACTGTTAATAACCAACAAACACATCAATCCCAAACATTGTATTATTTTTCTTTTCATAAGCCATCCTCCTTTGCTTTCTAGCCTGATTATAAAATATTCCAAAGAAAAGACCATGAAGAATTGGCAGAAAGGATTGTCGGATTATCAATTTCGATATAAAATAGCATCAGAAACTTATATTAGGAAAAGTTAGGAGAATACTTATGGAAATTTGCACGAAAGAACATCACGGATACTTTACTTTAGATATGGGATATTATGAAGGTTTGGGATTTGACTCTTCCGCTTTACAAAACAGCCGTCTTTCTTTGGTTTTTATCGAATCCGGCAGCGGAATATTTCTTTTCAATCACCAAGCCATCTCTTTTGATGCTCCTGTTTTGGTTTGCGCAAACGAAACGGAACTTCTGTCTATTGAAAAAGACATTTCTGTAAAAGCCATCCTGTTTCATCCTTCCATTATAAATAGTGCATTAAATTTCCAAAATATCAGAACAACTTCTTCTACCTTAAGCACTACTGAAATGCAAGATTGTTTTTATCTGGATTCCTTCGTCAAGCGAATTTCTCCTTCTTATGGGGTTTTGTTTCCAAATCCGGATAATTCTCTTCGAATTACAAAGCTTTTTCAGGATTTTTATGCCCAAATCACATTGCAGGATACAGACTTTTGGGCATGCAGAAGCCGTACTTACTTAATTGAACTATTAGCTTTGGCAAATACGTTATCCCATGAGAAGGCTACGCTTATCCATACTGAAAAACAGAAAAAAGATGATGAAATTCTTGCGGTAATTACTTATCTGAAAAGTAATCTACACAAGAAAATCACCATCTTAGATTTAACAAAACAATTTTCAATGAATCGAACCGATTTATCCAAACGGTTCCTTTCCTATACCGGCGAAACTATCTTTCAATTTCTAAATCGAAACAGAATAGAGATAGCCGCTGCCATGTTAAGGGACACCCTGATTCCCATTTCCGAAGTCACAGAACGGGCAGGATTTCAGGACTATTCCTATTTTTCCCGCACCTTCAAAAAGGAAAAAGGGATTTCTCCGAAACATTACAGAGAACAATATTGCTGGATGTCCAAGGAAAACTAAACTCCTTCGTTACACTTTTTCATCCAGACAATAAACTCATCCAATGCTACCGGCTTACTATACAAATAGCCCTGATACCAGAAACGCCTAATTCTTTTAGTTTATCTCGCTGTTCTTCGGTTTCCACATATTCAGCAATTACTTTTACGCCTAATTTCTCTCCCAATTCAACCACAGAAGCCACAATCTTCTGGTCTGTGGAATTCTCCAGTATGTTTTTTACCAAAGAACCATCCAGTTTTACTACATCAAAATAATTCGATTGTAAATAAACAATAGACGTGTGACCCATACCAAAATCATCAATCAATAATGTATGGCCCACCTGCTTTAGATGTTCCAGCTTTTGAATTACAGCATCTGTATTGGAAAGCATATCCTGCTCTGTCATCTCGATCCACATTTTATCTGCCG